>NZ_JBEDNP010000019.1:0-58152 GCF_040105315.1 Pseudonocardia tropica | reverse complement strand
GGCTGCACTCCGCTGCCGCGGACCTGCCCCCGGCCGAGCTGGAGGCCGCGCACTACCGTCAACACATCGGCCAGCCCGAGTCAGAGCACTCAACCCGATAGCTCTCCGGACACGCCGGGGCGGTTCAGTGGCGTCCTGCACGACGTCGACGACCGGGTCCCCGGCCGGACGCAGCGCCGGTTCCTCGATGACCGGGTGGTGCCCGCACATCTCGCATGGCCCGCGCAGTTCCTGGCCGTTCCAGATGTAGCGGTAGCGGGGCTTGAGACCGAGTGCGGTTCGGAGAATGTCCTGTGTGATCTCCTCGCTGTCGTGGGTGATGGTCATGGCGGCCTCCCGGAGGGTCGACAGCCGGCCCGCTACGGATGGGCGGTAGTTCTGTGGTCGGTGGGGCCGGCTGCGGGGCGTGGTGCTAAGCGCCCGCCCTTTCCCCGCGCCCGATTCCGCCCGGCGAGGCTCGCGGGCAAGGGCGCCGCAGGCGTCGCGAAGCGATGCGCAGCACCCTTTCCCGTGAGACCGGGTGGAGTAAGCGGCTCCACCAGCAAGAACAGCCCGGCCGCAGGCGTCGGACCGAGGCCGCCCAGCGGCCCGCCCTTCCAGCGCCGGACACCGGCCTGCGCGACCATCGGTGGCATGGCCGACTACGCCGCGCCGGCATCGGCTACCTCAAGACCCACACCGGGGCCGAGTTAGACGCCTGACACCTCGGTCGCGAGCTTCGTCCGCGATCGCGCGATCAGCCTTGCCTTTCGTGCCCGTCGTCACTCCGCCGCGATGAGTACCGTCCTGCAGCGTCTGGACTCGGAAGAGGAGCGCCCATGACCAACGTCGACGAACGGGCCCACGAAATCGAACGTGCCGAGCAGTATCGCGCCCTCGTCGAATACGGCGTGACGGCCGGAATCGGGGTGGGCCATTCGCTCGGGATCACCCTCGAAGCGATCGGGGCAGGCCGCGCGGTCTGGACGATGCAACCGTCGACCCGCGCGGCCGATGCCCACTACTCCGTCGCGGGCGGCGTTCTGGCGACCCTGATGGAGGCGGCGATGGGGAGCGCGGTCCATGCCGCGCTCCCGCCCCGAACGACGTTCACGGCCGCCGGACTGTCGATCGCCCTGGTGGGAAAGCTCCGGGTCGACGATCCAGAGGTGTGCTGCGAGGCTCACGTGGTGCACTGCGGCAGCAGGACGGCGACCGCGGACGCCCGAGTCATGACCGCGGACGGCCGGCTGGTGGCTCACGGAGGAGCCTCGTTCCTGGTGTTTCCGGTGCCTCAGGGTTGAGTTCACCGGGGGAGTGCGAGTGAGGTCACAGGGTCGATCGGCCGCCACCCCGAGTCGAGTTCCGTCAACGTTCACATGCCGTTGCACCTCCTCGCTTACGGTCGGATCCTCTAGGCGAGGAGACCCCTTCCATGGAACTGCGACATTTGCACTCCTTCCTCACGTTGGCCGAGGAGCTCCATTTCGGCCGTGCGGCCCAACGCCTGCACATGGCCCAACCGTCACTGAGTCAGCAGATTCAAAGGCTCGAACAGAGCCTCGGTACCCAGCTTGTCGCCCGATCGTCGCACGAGGTGCACCTGACTCCCGCAGGCGAGGCCTTCGTGGTCGAGGCCCAGGCCGTGCTCAGCCGAGTTGACCGGGCCAAGGAGACCACCCGCCATGCGGCGGAGGGTCGCGCAGGCACGGTGCGGGTCGGGTGCAATCTCCCTGCGGCGCAAGGCGTCCTGCCACGCGTGCTCGCCCGGTTGCGTAGCGAGCTGCCGGATGTGGTGGTGGCCCCCCGGGAGATGTGGACCGGGCCTCAGCTGCGCGCCCTGCAGGCGGGGGACATCGACGTCGCGATGGTGTACGGCCCCCCGCCGGACGGAGACTGGGGCCATCGGCGCCTGCTACGCACCCCGCTGGTCGCCCTCGTCGGTGACCGCCACCCCTGGGCGTCGCTCGGTCAGGTGAGCTTCGCCGAGTTGCAAGGCCAGCAATGTCTGCTGTTCCGCCGCGAGAAGAGCCCCGCGATGTACGACTTGATCACCCACACCGCGGGCGCCGCAGGCTTCACGCTCGACGTAGTCGACCAGGTCGAGGACCCGGTCGCGACGTCGATCGTGGTGTCGATGCGGAACGTGGTCGGGTTCTGCTCCGCGTCCCGGGCGGCAGCCGTCTGCGCCTCGGCCGTCGGCATCCGGCCAGTGACCGTGGCGCTCGTCGATCCGGTGCCAGCGCTCGAGCTCTATGCCGTCTGGCGGTACGACGTGGACAACCCGCTGGTCGAGGAGTTCGTCCGCTGCCTGAAGGCGAGCGCTCCGTTCGGCCAACCGGGACGCAGGCCTGCCACCGCCGTACGTGCTGTCGGGGCCTGAGCTCACCGATTCCACGGTCGAACCTATCGGCCGAGAGCCCATGGCTCTGGCGCGCCGTCGGCCTCTGCGGAGTGGGTGACGATCACTGGCGATCGCACCACACTTCCGCCCCGGAGGTCGACCATGACCGACGCCGCCGCCCCTTCCCGCAACAAGGTCATCAGCAACCCCTACATCCACCGCCTGCAGCGCAGGCACTTCCTGCTCTTCGATATCGCGCCCATCATCGGCACGGTCGCTGCGCTCGCCCTGCTGCCAGTCCTGCCGTTCGGCGCCACCGAGATCGCTCTGCTCGCTGGCATGTGGCTGGTGTCGGGTCTGGGCATCACGGTCGGGTACCACCGGTTGTTCACCCACCGCACCTTCAGGGCCACCCCGTTCGCCGAGTCGATGCTTGCGATCACCGGGTCGATGGCGGGTCAGGGCGGCGTGGTCTCCTGGGTGGCCATCCACCGCCGCCACCACGAGTTCAGCGACCGCGACGGCGACCCGCACTCCCCCAACCTCTCCGGCGACGGTCTGCGCGGTGTCCTGCGCGGGCTGGTGCACTCGCACTTCCTCTGGATGCGCCGCCACGAGTACCCGAACATCGCGCACTACGCGCCAGACCTGCTGCGCAACCGCCGCCTGGTGAACGTGAGCAGGCACTACTACTGGTGGTTCGCGCTGGGCGTGGCCGTACCGACGGTGGTCGGGGGCCTCGTCCACCTGAGCTGGCAGGGCGCGCTCGCGGGGCTGCTCTGGGGTGGCTTCGTCCGGGTCTTCCTGCTCGAGCACATCATCTGGGCGATCAACTCCTTCCTACACCGCTGGGGGAGCAAGCCCTACGAGTCGCGGGAGAACAGCCGCAACGGCGCCGTCTTCTCGCTGCTGACCTTCGGCGAGTCGTGGCACAACAACCACCACGCCTTCCCGAGCTCGCCGAACTTCGGCCTCCAGTGGTACCGCCCGGACCCCGGGTACTGGTTGATCCGTGGGCTGAGCGCCGTCGGGCTGGTGAGTGACTTGAAGAACCCCGCCGCGGAGCAGATCGCCGCGAAGCGGATCCGTACCGACGAGCGGAAGGCCGCAGCATGACCACCACGCCCCAGCCCGCCGAGATCCTCACCTGGGCCCAGGAGTACCTCGCCGACCTGCTCGGCTCCGACGCAGGATCGCTGGATCCCGACACGGACTTCGACCAGCTCGGCATCGACTCCGCTCTCGCGGTGTCGCTGCTCACCGAGATCGAGGAGCGCTACGGGGTGGACCTGCCGCCCGAGTCGTTGTTCGAGAATCCGACGCTGCGTGCCGTCGCCGACGCCGTACACGCCCACCTGGCCACCGCGGCCCCCTCACCGTCGACGTCGTGACCGGTACGGCGCCGAGCACCGCGGGACGGTCCGCCAACGGGTCCGCCTCCTGGTCCGCTTCCGAGGCGATCCAGCACCACTACGACGTCGGCAATGACTTCTACCGCCTCTGGCTGGACCCCGACCTGACCTACTCGTGCGCCATGCCCGAGCACCGGGACGACGACCTCGTCGCGGCCCAGCAACGCAAGCTCGACCACCATCTCGACGCGGTCGACGCCGAGCACTGCGGGCGGCTGCTCGACGTCGGCTGCGGCTGGGGCTCGGTGCTCGGCCGGGCCCTGGCTCGCGGGACCGGTCACACCGTGGGACTCACGCTGTCCCGGGAGCAGGCGGCCCACATCGAGCAGCAGCGTGAC
The DNA here is from genome assembly GCF_040105315.1 of Pseudonocardia tropica. Taxonomy (NCBI): domain Bacteria; kingdom Bacillati; phylum Actinomycetota; class Actinomycetes; order Pseudonocardiales; family Pseudonocardiaceae; genus Pseudonocardia; species Pseudonocardia tropica. Next base: position 54,079 of record NZ_JBEDNP010000019.1, on the reverse strand, counting down.
GGGCGGCGGGAGGTCCGGCTGGAGAACTGGGCCGACCACGTCCCGACCGAGCGCTACGACGGGATCGTGTCCGTCGGCGCGTTCGAGCACTTCGCCCGGCCGGAGGACGACGACGCCCGCCGGATCGGCCGCTACCGGGACTTCTTCACCCGCTGCGCGGACTGGCTGACCCCCGGAGGTGTGCTCTCGCTGCAGACCATCGCCTACGGCACCCTCGACCGCCGGGACGCCAGCGCCTTCATCCAGGAGGAGATCTTCCCGGCGGCGGACCTGCCTTCGCCGCTCGACGTCGTCACCGCCGCCGAGGGGCTGATGGAGATCCGATCGTGGCGCAACGACCGGCTGGACTACGCGTGGACCTGTGAGCGGTGGGCCACCAACCTGCGGTCGCACCGCGACGAGGCCATCGCGCTGGTCGGCCGGGAGGTCACCGCCCGCTACGAGCGCTACCTGCGGTTCGCGTCCGTCGGTTTCCGGATGGGCAAGGTCGGGCTGCTCCGGATGGTGCTGGCCCCCGTCGGGTCCCCCTGGAGCGGGCGGCGGTGAGCAGGGTGAGCGCACCCGCCGCCGTCCGGTTCAACCCGTTCGACGCAGGCTTCCGGACCGATCCCTACCCCCACTACCGGGCGCTGCGCGAGCAGAACCCAGTGCACCGAACGCTCGGGATGTGGGTGTTGACCCGCCACGCGGACGTCACCGGACTGCTTCGGGACCGCACGACGTCGGTGGCGCTGCTCCCCGAGCTCGGGGAGCGCCAGGCGCAGCGGCTTGTCAAGGCGGACCCGACGCTCGCCACCCCACCGACGCTCGCACGCATCGCCCGTCTCGCGCGTACGTCGCTCGTGTTCACCGACGATCCTGCGCACGCTCGGCTGCGGGCGCTGGCCGGACCGGTGTTCGGTCCGCGCACGCTCGCCGCTCTGCGTCCGACCGTCCGTGTCGAGGCGGACCGGCTCGTCGACGATCTTGCCAGGGCGGGCGGGGGCGACGCGGTCACCGCACTCGCCGCCCCGCTCCCACTCACGGTGCTCACCGCGGCGCTCGGGCTGCCCGCCGAACTGCGCCCCCAGATCGCCGCCTGGACGCACCGGCTCCGGTTCCTGCTGGAGCCGGGGATGCTGGGCGCCGAGGCGTTCGGGCAGGTCGCGGGGGCGGTCGAGGAGTTCACCGGGGTGTTGGGGGACATCGTCGCCGAGCGGCGGCACACCCCCGGCGACGACCTGGTTAGCGTGCTCACCGCCGCCCGGTCCAGCGGAGACGGGCTCGACGACGAGGAGGTGGTCTTCGTCGCGATGATGACCTTCATCGCCGGGCTGGAGACCACGACAGCGCTCATCGGGAACGGGCTGCACGCGCTGCTCACCCACACCGACCAGGCCGCGCTGCTGCGCGCGGACCCTGCCATAATCCCGGCCGCCGTGACTGAGCTGTTGCGCTACGACAGCCCACTTCAGCTGACCAAGCGGCTGACCATCCGCGACACCGAGGTCGACGGGCACCCCATCCCGGAGGGCGCGCAGGTCCTGCTCTGTCTCGGGGCGGCCAACCGCGATCCCGCGGTGTTCGCCGACCCCGACACCCTCGACCTCACCCGCACCGCCACGAGCCACCTCGCCTACGGGCGCGGCATGCACGGGTGCGTCGGCGCCGCGCTCGCGTCCTTGGTCGCGGAGGAGGCGTTCGCCGCGCTGTTCCGCGGCTCGGCCGAGCTCGCGCTCGACGGGCCGGTGGCGTGGCAGGGCCACAGCCAGATCGTGCGCGGCGTCGCCCGGCTGCCCGTGGCCCTGCGATGACGGCGACGACAGAGACACAGTCCTGGCTACGCGTCACCGGGCCGGCGGACCCGCGACTGACCGTGGTGTGTCTGCCCCACGCGGGGGCGGGCGCCACCTCGTTCGCCCGGTGGCAGGCCTCGTTCGACCACGACGTCCGGTTGGTCCGCGTCCGGCTGCCCGGCCGCGAGGACGCGCCCGGCGAAGCCCCGCTGCGGCGTGTACACCAGGCCGTCGACGGGCTGCTCCCGGCGGTGTCCGCGCTGGTCGGGGACGGTCCCGTCGCGCTCTACGGGCACAGTATGGGCGCGCTGGTGGCCTACGAGCTGGCTCGGGCGATGACCGCTGCAGGCACCCCGCCGGTACGGCTGGCCGTGTCCGGGCGGCGGGCGCCGCACCTCCCGCCGCGTCGGCCCCCCATCCATCTTCTGCCGGACGACGAGTTCCTCGCGGGCGTCGACGCCATGTCCGCCGCCCCGGTCCGCCGAACCGCAGCGGGGGTCCCCTACCTCCTGCGGGTGCTGCGGGCGGACCTGGAGCTCGGGGAGGAGTACGTGCACGCGGCGGACCCGGTGCTCCGCGTGCCGCTCGCGGCGTTCGGCGGTGTGGACGATCCCGTCGTCGCGCCGGACGAGACCGCGGCCTGGGCGGACGTGGCCGCGGACGGCGCCGACGTCCGGATTCGCCCGGGCGGGCACTTCTTCCACCACGACGTGCGCGCGGAGATCGCCGCGACGCTCCAGGCCGGTGGGTGAGCCCTCCGGGCTCGCGAGTCCCCGCGAGCAGCTCCGCGCCCGGGCCCGCACCACCCCCCACCGGCGCGCCGCAGTGTTCCTCGACGACGGCGGCGCCGAGACCGCCGAGCTGACCTACGCCGGGCTGCTCGGCCGCGCACGCGCCCTTGCGGCCCGGCTCGGCGAGCACGCACGGCCCGGTGACCGGGCGCTGCTGGTCTTCGCGCCGGGGTTGGAGTTCCTGGTCGCGTTCTACGGCTGCCTGGAGGCCGGCGTGATCGCCGTGCCGGTGCCCCCGCCGCGGCGCGGCGCCCAGAACAGCGAGCTGCAGCGGGGTACCCGGCACGTCCTCGCCGACGCGGAGCCCGAGGTGGTCCTCGCCGACGCCGTGACGGCCCGCGGGCTGGGCGACCTCGGTCCCACTGTGCTCACCGTGGGTCTGGAGGAGGCTCCGGCCGACGGAGCCGACTCTCTGGACGACCGGCCCGTCGACCCCGACGCGGTGGCATTCCTGCAGTACACCTCCGGGTCGACCTCCCTGCCCAAGGGCGTGATGGTGACTCACGGGAACCTCGCGGCGAACCACCGGATGATCACCCACGGGTTCGGCCAGGACGAGCACTCCCCGATCGTCGGTTGGGCCCCGCTGTTCCACGACCAGGGGCTGATCGGCAACGTCCTGCAGCCCCTAGGGGTGGGCAGCACCGCCGTGCTGATGTCCCCGGCGACCTTCGTCCGCAGGCCGCTGGCCTGGCCTGAGGCGGTGTCCCGGTACCGGGCGCGCAGCAGCGGTGGACCGGACTTCGCCTTCGCGGTGGCCGCCGCCGCGGCCGAGCGCCACGGCCTCCCCGAGGGCCTGGACCTGCGGTGCTGGCGGGTCGCGTTCGACGGCGCCGAGCCGATCCGGGCCTCGACACTGCGACGCTTCGCCGCCGCGTTCGCCCCGGCGGGGTTCGCCGTGGAGGCTCTGCACCCCTGCTACGGGCTCGCCGAGGCAACCTTGCTGGTCACCGGGAGCCGAGTGGGCCGCGCACCCCGGCTTCTCGACGCCGACCCCGCCGGGCTGGCGGCGGGAAGGGTCGTCCCGACCGCACCTGCACGTGGGCTGGACCTGAACACCTCCGGCTCGAACGCACTGGCCCGCACCCTCGTCGGCTCCGGGGAGGTGCCGCCCGATGCCGGGTTGCGAATCGTCGACCCCGAGTCGGGCCGGGAGTGCCCGGACGGCACGGTCGGGGAGATCCGGGTGCGCGGGCCGCACGTCACCGCCGGGTACTGGCTCCGCCCGGACGCCAGCACCGAGGCCTACGGAACCGACCGGCACGACCGGGAGCTCCGCACCGGGGACCTCGGCGTGCTGGTCGAGGGCGAGCTCTACGTGGTCGGGCGGCACAGCGACCTGATCGTCGCGCGTGGGCGCAACCACCATCCGTCGGACATCGAGGCCACGGTCGCCGCGGCGCACCCCGCACTCGGGCAGGCCGGGCCCGCGACGGTCGCGGCCTTCGGGCTGGCCGATAGGGAGGGTGGCGCGGAACGGGTGGTCGTGGTCGCGGAGCTGCGACCCGACCGGGAAGGCCCCGCCCACACGGTGATCACCACCGCGGTGCGGGCCGCCGTGTTGCGCGAGCACGACGTCGCGCTGGCCGGGGTGGTGCTCACCCGTCGCGGGGTGCTCCCCCGAACGAGCAGCGGGAAGATCCAGCGGCGGGCGGCGCGGGAGATCCACCTCGCCGGAGGGTTCCCGGCCCCACCCGGGTGACCGCGGAAGGCTCCCGGCTCAGAGCCGGACGGGCACTCGCATCCGGCCCCGCACCAGGGTGTTCGGGCTCCAGTGGACCGGCTCGTCGACCGGGGTGAGCTCGGGGAACCTCTCGACGAGCGCGGGCAGCGCCACCGTCGCCTCCATCCGGGCCAGCGCGGCGCCGAGGCAGTGGTGCGCACCGCGGCCGAGCGCGAGGTGCGGCCGCTCCCGGCCGGGCCGGAAGGTCCAGGGGTCGGGGAAGGCGGCGGGATCGTGGTTGGCCGCGGTCACCAGCACCTCGACGACCGTGCCCGCGGGCACGTGCGCGCCCTGGAACTCGACGTCCGCCTTCGCCCGGCGGACCGCCCGGGTGACCGGACCGCACATCCGGAGCAGCTCCTCGACCGCCGATGGCCAGCCCGCGGGCTCGGCACGCAGCCGGGCGGCCTCCTCGGGGAGGCGCGCCAGCTGCAGGGCGCTCCCGGCGAGGAGGTGCATCGTCGTCTCGTACCCGGCGCCGACCAGGAACAACGCGGTGACGACGAGATCGTCGTGTGTGGTCCCCCCCTCGGCGAGCCGGGCGAGCAGGCCCTCGCCGCCGTGCGCGCCGATCGCGGTGACCTGCTCGTCGAGCCAGCCGCGCAGCGCCGCGACGCCCTCTTCCATCTCGACGAACCGCTCCCAGGTGAGCCCGCCGTCGAGCCCTGCGGTGGCGGCATCGCCCCAGTGCGGCAGCTCGGCGGGGATCTCGGAACCGTGCGCGGGCAGCCCGAGCACCTCGGCGATCAGCCGCAGCGGCAGCGGGCGGGCGAAGGCGTCGACGAGGTCGACCGTGCCGTCGGCGTCCGCCGCGGCGGGCAGGGCGTCGAGCAGCGTGTCGACGACTGCGACGCACTGCTCGCGCCATCCGGCGACCACCCGCGGGGTGAACGCGCGGGTCAGCAGGCGGCGGTGGTGGGAGTGGGCGTCACCGTCGAGAGTGACCAGAGACGGCGCGCTGAGCGGTCCGAGCGGGCCCGCAGCGGGCGGGAGCATGCCGAACTCGTCCGAGACCAGCACCTCGCGGGCGACGTCGTAGTGGGCGGTGACCAGCATCCCCGGCGCCGGACCCGGCGCGAAGGGCCGGTGCTCGCGCATCCGGTCCCACGCGGGGCCGGGCCCGGTCTCGGGCTCCGGGGACACGACGAGCTCGGCGGCCGGCACGCCCTCGCGTGCCCGCCTGCGGGCGGCGCCGAGCAGGGCGCCGTGGACCACCGTCCAACGGCGGCGCTGATCGCGGTCGACGGGCGGGGCGGCGGGCGGGGTGCGGCTCACGGTTCCAGCGTCACACCTCAGGGTCCCGGCGTCGTTCGTCGATCGGCAGGGCCGATCGGCCCAGTCCACCTAGCGGAGGGTGAGTCCCCCGTCGAGCAGCAGAGTCTGGCCGGTGATCCAGCTCGCGTCGGCGGAGAGCAGGAACGCCACCGCCGCCGCGACGTCCTCGGGGGTGCCGAGCCGCCCGAGCGGGTAGTCGGCGGTGGCTTCGGCCTCGCGGCCGTCGTAGATCGCCGTCGAGAAGCGGGTCTTGACCAGCGCCGGCGCCACGGCGTTGACGCGGACGCCGGGGCCGAGCTCCAGCGCAAGGGTCCGGGTGAGGTGGACGAGCATCAGCTTGCTCGCGCTGTACGCACCCAGCCCCGCAGACGGGGCAAACGCGCCGATCGACGACAGGTTGACCACCGCGCCGCCGTGCTCACCGAGCCACGCACGGTGGGCGTGCTGCACCCAGGACAGCGCGGCCACCACGTTCGCCTCGACGGTCGTGCGCGCGGCCGTCAGGTCGAGGTCGACGAGCGGGCCGAACACCGGGTTGATCCCCGCCGAGTTGACCAGCAGGTCGAGGCCGCCGAAGGCCTCGACGGCCCGGGTGACGGCGGCGGCCCGATGCTCGTCGTCCGCGGTGTCGCCGGCGACCCCCACCGCGCGGTCGGGACCGCCCAGCAGGGCGACGGCCTCGGTGAGCCTGCCGGGCTTGCGGCCGGTCACGACTACCCGCGCCCCCTCCGCCACCAGGCGCTGCGCGACGGCGAGGCCGATGCCCCGGCTCGCGCCCGTGACCAGCGCGGTCCGGCCCGCGAACCGGGTCACGGAGTGGATCACGGGGCCATCACGTGGCCCGCGTACCGCCGGCGCAGGTCGTTCTTGTCGAACTTCCCGGTCGAGGTCTTGGGCACCTCGTCGAGGAAGACGACGTCGTCGGGCACTTGCCAACGAGGCAGGCGCTCGGCGAGATGGGCCAGTACGTCGTCCCGGCTGACGTCGGCGCCGGGCCTGCGTACGACGCACGCGAGCGGTCGCTCGGACCACTTCGGGTGCGGGACCGCGATCACCGCCGCCTCGGCCACCCCCGCAATGCCCATGACGAGGTTCTCCAGCTCCACCGAGGAGATCCACTCGCCCCCGGACTTGACCAGGTCCTTTGTCCGGTCGACCAGCGTCACAAAGCCGTGGTCGTCGATCACCGCGACGTCCCCGGTACACAGCCAGCCGTCCGCCGTGAAGCGGCTCGGGTCGCCGTCGCCGTAGTAGGAGGCGGCCACCCACGGCCCGGCGACCTGCAGCTCACCGCGCGCGACGCCGTCCCATGGCAGCTCCGCCCCGGTGTCCGGGTCGACGAGCCGTAGCTCGATGAGCGATGCGGGCGAACCCGCGCGGGACCGGACGAGCGCCTGCTCCTCCTCGGTGGCGCCGTCGTGCACGGTGCGCAGCCGCCCACTGGTGACCATGGGGCTGCACTCGGTCATCCCCCAACCCTGGGTGAGCGGCACGCCGAGCGTGGTGCGCCAGGCCTCGGACAAGGAGATCGGCACCGCGGAGCCGCCGGAGAAGACCAGCCGCAGGTCCGGGACGTCCCCGGCGGCCAGCTCGGGGAGCACCCCGGTCCAGATCGTCGGGACCGCCGCGGCGATGGTGACCCGCTGCTCCCGCATCAGGTCGGCCACGTCGCGCGGGCTCGGGCTCGGGCCGGTCAGCACCAGCGTCGATCCGGCGAACACCGCCGCGAACGGGTAGCCCCACGCGTTGGCGTGGAACATCGGGACGACCGGGAGGAGCACGTCTCGCTCCCCCACTCCCGCCGCGTCGGCCACCATCAGCCCGAGGGAGTGCAGCACCGTGGAGCGGTGCGAGTAGAGCACGCCCTTGGGCTTGCCGGTGGTGCCGGAGGTGTGGCACATCGCGGCGGCGCGATTCTCGTCCTCGACGACGAAGCGACCGCTCACCGGCTCGACGGAGGCGAGCAGGGTGTCGTAGTCGACGATCCGGTCGTCCACCGGGAGGGACGCGGGCGAGCCGTCGTCCACGACGACCACGCGACGCACCGCGGGAAGCCGGTCCACGACGGCCCAGAACTGCGCGAACAGCCCCCGCTCGACGACGACGACCTCGTCCCCGCCGTGCTCGACCACCCCGACCAGCTGGTCGACCGGCAGGCGGATGTTCAGGGTGTGCAGGACACGGCCGCTGCACGGCACGGCGAAGTACAGCTCCAGATGCGCCGGGGAGTTCCAGCAATAGGTGCCGACCCGGGCGTCCGGCGACACGCCCAGCGCGTCGAGGGCGGCGGCGAGCCTGCGGACCCGCTGGGCCCACTCCCGGTAGGTCCGGGTGGTGAGGGTGCTGTCGGCGGCGCGGGCGACGATGGTCTTGGCCCCGAAGAGCTGTTCGGCGCGGTGGAAGACGTGGGGCAGGGCGAGCGGGCGGTCCTGCATCTGGCCGTACAAGGCGGTGCCTCTCGGGTCGTTCAGGCGCGGAGTCGTTCAGGCGGGACTGTGGTTGGTCACGGTGAGCAGCGCGGTGGCGCACAGCTCGGTGCCGTCGTCGACGGTCAGGTCGACGGCGGCGACGGAGGTGCGCCTGCCCGGCCGCAGGATGCGGGCGCGGGCCACGAGGACCGCCCCGCGTGCCTCGGTGAGGAACTTGACGGCGAGGTCGGTGGTGATCACGTGGGTACCGACGGGCAGGTGGGTGGCGGCGGCGGCGGCGCCGACGAAGTCCGCCAGGCTCGTGATCGGCCCGGCCTGGAAGGCGCCGGGCGCGTGGGAGTGGTCCTCCCGCCAGGGCAACCGGCCCTCGGCGCGGCCGTCGCCGATTTCGGTGAAGGTGAAGGCGAGGGCGGTGGCGACGGGCAGGGAGAAGACCGCGTCGGCGATGTCCTGACGAAAAGCGGTACTGGTGGTCACGCGGGAACCTCGTTCCGGTCGGCGGTGATCGTCTCGACGAGTCGGGTGTCGTGGGAGACGGTGCGGAAGCGTTCGTCGTCGAGCAGGTCGGCGAGCAGCGGGGCGGTCGTGGCTATCCCGCGGCCGCGGACACGGACCTCACCCAACGCCGCGCGCATCCGGGCGATGGCCCCTGGCCGGTCGGGCGCCCACACGACCACCTTGGCCAGCAGCGGGTCGTAGAAGCCGGGGATCCGGTGGCCCGGGTGGACGTGGGTGTCGACGCGCACGAACGGGCCGCCCGGCAGCACACACTCCTCGATCAGGCCCGGGGTGGGAACGAAGTCCCGAGCGGGGTCCTCGGCGTTGATCCGGCATTCGATCGCGGTGCCGGCGAGTCGGACGTCGGCCTGGGTGAAGCCGAGCGGCGCGCCGCCCGCAATCCGCAGCTGGGCCGCGACGAGGTCGATGCCGGTGACCATCTCGGTGACCGGGTGCTCCACCTGCAGCCGGCAGTTGACCTCCATGAAATGGAAGTCCCCGCCAGGCTCGAGCAGGAACTCGACGGTGCCCGCGCCGACGTAGCCCGCATGCCGGGCCAGCGCCGTCGCCGCCTCGCCCAGCCGGCGCAGGAGGTCCTCGGACAACGCCGGGGCCGGGGACTCCTCGACGAGCTTCTGGTGGCGGCGCTGCAGGCTGCAGTCCCGGGTGCCGAGGTGGACGACGGCCCCGTGGGCATCGGCGAGCACCTGCACCTCGACGTGCCGGGCAGAGTCGAGGTAGCGCTCCACGAACAGCCGCGGGTCGCGGAAGGTTGCCGCCGCGGTCGCGCGGGCGCGGGCCCACGCCGCAGCGAACCCGTCGGGCTCGCGGACGACGTGCATGCCACGCCCGCCGCCGCCCGCGACAGCTTTGATGATCACCGGGTAGCCGACCGCGTCGGCGACGGCCCGTGCCTCTGGCTCGCTCCCGAGCTCCTCGCGGCTCCCCGGCAGCAGCGGGAGCCCGGCCGCTGTGGCGGCGGCCCGAGCCCGGGCCTTGTCGCCCAGGGCCTCAATCACCTCCGCGGGCGGCCCCACGAACGTCAGGCCGTGGTCGGCGCAGACCTCGGCGAAGTCCGCGTTCTCGGACAGGAAGCCATAGCCGGGGTGCACGGCGTCCGCTCCACGCAGCTTGGCCGCCTCCACGACCGCCGCGATGTTGAGGTAGCTGGCCGCGGCGGGGCCGGGTCCGATCTGCACCGCCTCGTCCGCCAGCCGGACGGCGAGGGAGTCGCGGTCCGCGGCCGAGTGCGCCGCGACGGAGGCCAGGCCCAGCTCACGACAGGCGCGAACGATCCGCACGGCGATCTCGCCGCGGTTGGCGACCAGGACCTTGCGGATCACGGCTCACCCAGCCGCAGGAGGGGCTGCCCGTGCTCGACGGCCTCGCCGTCGGCCACCAGGAACTCCTCGACCCGGCCCCCCAGTGTCGCCTCGACGGGGATCATCAGCTTCATCACCTCGACGATGCCGATCTGGCGGCCGGGCTCGATCACGTCGCCCTCGGCCACGAACGGCGGGGCGTCGGGACCGGAGGCACGGTAGAACACGCCCACCGCCTCCGAGGTCACGGTGCGCGCGGATGACGTCGGGGGTGCGTCGGCGGGGGGCTGCGCAGCGACGGGGATCGGCGCGGCTGCGCCGGACAGGTCCAGGCTGACCCCGCCCGCCTCCAAGCGGACCGGCCCGAGCCCGACCAGCTCGCGGGCGTGTCGGGTGAGTACCTCCAGCACCCGGTCCGCCTCGGCGGCCGTGATCCGCTCGCTCATGCCGTCTCCCGCTCGACCGCGGGCAGGCGGCCCGTCTCCGCGCCGAACGCCCGGAACCGCGCCCGCCGCCGGTGCACCAGCTCCGCCGCGGGGACTCCGTCCAGCCTGCGCAGGCAGACCGAGACGGCGTCCGCGAGGGCGTGCGCCGTCGCCGCCGGGTCGGTGTGCGCACCACCGGGCGGTTCGGGCACCACACCGTCGATCACCCCGAGCCGCAGCAGCGACGCGGCGTCGACCTGCAGCGCGGCGGCGGCCCGCGGCGCCTGCGCGGCGTCCTGCCAGAGGATCGAGGCGCAGCCCTCCGGGCTGATCACCGAGTAGACGGCGTCGGAGCAGGCCAGCACCTGGTCGGCGACGGCCAGCGCGAGTGCACCCCCACTTCCGCCCTCGCCCGTCACCACAGCGACGATCGGGACCGTGAGCCCCGCCATCGTCGCGATGTTCTCGGCGACGGCCACGGACTGGCCGTGCAGCTCGGCCTCCACGCCCGGGTGCGCGCCCGCGGTGTCCACGAGCGTGACCACGGGCAGCGACAGGGTCTCGGCGAGGCGCATCACGCGGGCGGCCTTGCGGTAGCCCGCGGGCTCGGGCATCCCGAAGCGGCGCGCGCTCAGCTCCGCGGCGTCGTGGCCCTTCTGAGTGCCGACCACGGCGACCGCTCGGCCGTGCAGCCGCCCGAGCCCCGCGACGACCGCCGGGTCGTCCGTGCCGCGCCGGTCGCCGTGCAGCTCCACAAAGTCCTCGACGACGTGCGCGATGTAGTCCACCGTGGTGGGGCGTCCGATGTCCCGGGCGTGCCGCACCGCCTCCCACGGCTCGCGCCGCGACAGCTCGCGAACGAGCGTCGTCGGTCCTGTCCGGTCCCCGTCGGCGACCGGGGCGCAGGCGAACCCGAGCAGCCTGCCGAGGATCTCCCTCAGCTCCGCCCGCGGCACCACCCGGTCGATCATGCCGTGCGCGAGGAGGTGCTCGGCGGTCTGGAACCCCGCTGGCAGTCGCTCGCGGATCGTCTGCTCGATGACCCGGCGCCCGGCGAACCCCATTCGCGCGCCCGGCTCGGCGACGATCACGTCGCACAGGGTGGCGAAGGACGCGGCGACGCCGCCGTAGGTCGGGTCGGTGACCAGCGAGACGGTGAGCAGGCCCGCCTCGCGCAGTGTGGAGAGCATCTGCGCGGTCTTGGCCATCTGCATGAGGGCGAGGACCCCCTCCTGCATCCGAGCCCCGCCGGACGCGCAGACGATCACCAGTGGGGTCCGCTCGGCCAGCGCGACCTCGCCAGCCGCGGTGATCGCCTCGCCGACCGCGCAGCCGAGGCTGCCGCCGAGGAACCGGAAGTCCATCGCCGCGACGACGACCCGGTGGCCGCCGAGCTCGCCGCGGGCGCACAGGACGGCCTCGTCGAGCCCGGTCCTGCGGCGTGCCTCGGCGACCCGCTGCGGGTAGGGCTTCGCGTCGACGAACCCCAGGGGGTCGACATCGGAGTGGATGGTGGTGAACGGCGTGACGCTGCCCTCGTCGAGCAGGTTCGCGAGCCGCTCGGGGGCGGTGAGCGCGCCGTGCGCGCCGCACTCCGGGCAGACGCGGTCGGTGCGGTCGTACCGCCTGCGGTAGAGCAGCGCCTGGCAGCCGGGGCACTGCAGCCAGCCGCGTTCGGGGGTGATGGTCACGGGAGCCTCTCTCGGCACGGGCCTGCTCATCGGGCGGGGGTCAGTGGGGCGGCGTCGATCAGGTCGAACAGCCGCGCGGCCGCGGTGGCGGTCGGCTCGGGCCGGGCCTTGGGCTCCGGTGCCTGCTCGGTCTCCGATCCGGTGTCGACGCGCTCGGCGAGCAGGGCGCTGACGTGGTCGGCCAGCTCGCCGACCGTCGGGCGGTCGAACGCGACGGTGGTCGGCAGGTCCAGCTCCGTCGCGGCGAACAGGACGTTGCGCAGCTCGACGGCGGTGAGCGAGTCGAGCCCCAGGTCCACGAACCGGGCGCCGGGATCGATCGCGGCGGCGTCCGGGTGGGCCAGGATCTCCGCCGCGGCGTCCCGGATCAGGGTCAGCACGGCGGCTCGGCGGCCTGCGGCGTCGAGCCCGACGAGCTCCTCCCGCCTGCCCAAGGGGGTCGCCGCGGCCCGTGGCGCGGGAGCCGCCGCCCCCACGAGCGCGCGCAGCACCGCCGGGGTGTCGACCCGGCGCCGCAGCGCCGCGTGGTCGAAGGCGGCGACGACCGGGTCCGGGTCCGCGGCGGCGACCGCCTCGTCGAGCAGGGCGAGCGCCGCAGACCCCGGCATCGGGAGGATGCCGGAGCGGGCCATGCGGGCGCGGTCGGCGGCGGAGAGGGTGTCCCCCATGCCGCCGCTCTCGTCCGCCCACAGACCCCAGGCAATCGACGTCGCCGGGGCGCCCGCCGCCACCCGGCGCTCGGCGAGGGCGTCGAGGTAGGCGTTGGCCGCGCCGTAGGCGGCCTGGCCCGTGTTGCCGACGGTGCCGGCGAGTGAGGAGAACAAGACCAGGTGCGGGGCGCGGTCGCCCAGGGTCAGCTCGTGCAGGTGGGTGGCGCCGTCCACCTTCGCCCGCAGGACGGCCTCGACCCGTGCCGGGGTCAGCGAGGCGACGAGGCCGTCGTCGAGCACTCCCGCGGCGTGCACCACGGTGCCGAGCGCGGGGACGGACTTCAGCAGCCCGGCCACGGCGGTGCGATCGGCGACGTCGCAGGCCGCGAGCGTGACCTCCGCGCCCGCCGCCACCAGCTCGGCACGCAGCCCCTCGGCCCCGGGCGCCGCGGCGCCCCGCCTGCCGGCGAGCACGAGCCTGCGCACCCCCCTGTCGACGAGGTGGCGGGCGACGACGGCACCGAGGCCTCCGGTGCCGCCGGTGACGAGCACCACCTGCTCGGGGTCCCAGGCGGCGGGTTCGCCCGCCGGTGCCGCGGTGAGTGCCGGGACCAGCGGTGCCCCGTCCCGGACGGCGAGCTCCGGCGCACCCGCCCCGAGCAGCGCGCCGACGTCGACCGGATCGAGCCCGGTGCCCTCGGCGGGCACGTCGACCAGCACGATCCGCCCGGGGTGCTCGGCCTGGACGCCACGGACCAGACCGCGCACCGCGGCCCCGGCCGGGTCTGGCGCCGGGTCGGAGGCCGCGGCGCGGACGGCCCCGTAGGTGACCACCACCAGCGTCGTCGGATCGGGGTGCTCCGCGGCGAGGAATCCCTGCACCAGCTCGAGAGCCCGCAGCGTCTCGCGGTGGGTGCCCGCCGCCGTGGTGTCCCGGCCGACCTCGACCAGGAGGTGCCCGCCCTCGGCACGAGTGTCCCGGTCGGGGACCTGCTGCCAGACCAGCTCGTGCCGGGCCCCGGTGGCCACCGCACCCGGCAGCGCGTCGAGCCGCATCTCGCGGGTGACCAGCGCCTCGATCGTGGCGACCGGCCGCCCGGTCCCGTCCGCGAGGTCCAGCCGGACGGTGTCGTCGTCGGCGACCCGCGCCCGCACCCGCAGCTCCCGTGTGCCGGGCGCGCCGGTGAACCGGACGCCGCGGAAGGCGAAGGGCAACCTCGGCTCGTCGCCGGTTGGGATCACGAGGGCGGCGCCGTGCAGGGCCGCATCGAGCAGGGCGGGGTGCAGGGCGAACCCCTCCGTGCCGACGTCGCTCGGCAGGGTGACCTCGGTGCCGACCTCGCCCTCGGAGCGCCACGCGGCGTGCACGCCCCGGAAGACGGGCCCGTAGTCCAGGCCGAGGTCCCCCAGCAGCGTGTAGATCCGCTCGGCGGGCTCGGACTCGCCCCCGGGAGGCCAGGTCATCTCCGAGGGCTCCGTTGCGGAGTCGCCGAGCAACCCGCTAGCGACCACGGCCCACGGCTCGTCTGCCTGCCGGGCGTGCAAGGTGACCGCGATGCCGTCTGTGGCGGGTTCGGTGACCAGCTGCAGCTCCACCCGTCCGGTCGGCGGCACCACGAGCGGCGCCCGCAGCACAAGCTCCTCGACGACCGGGTACCCGGCCCGTGCACCCACCCGGTGGGCCAGCTCGACCAGCGCCGCGCCCGGGACCAGCACGGTCCCGCCGACGGCGTGGTCGGTCAGCCACGGGTGGGTCGCGGCGGACACCGCGCCGAGGTGCACGGCACGGCCCGGCTCGGCCAGCTCGACGACTGTGTCGAGGAACGGGTGGTCCGCGGCGGCCAGCCCGGAGCCCGTGGCCCGGGGCGGGTCGGTGGGGGCGAGCCAGTGACGGTCCCGCTGGAACGCGTAGGTGGGCAGCTCGACGGCCCGGGCACCGGCCCCGAAGTCCCAGGTCACCGGCACACCGTGGGTGTGCAGCTCGCCGAGCGCCAGCGCGAGCGCGGCGGGCCCGGAGCGGTCCTTGCGCAGAGTCGACACGGCGGTGGGATCACCGAGGACGTTGCGCACCATGGCGGTGAGGACGCCGTCCGGCCCCAGCTCGACGAAGGTGTCCCCGCCGGTGGCGCGAACCGCGTCGGCGAACCGGACCGGCCGCCGGACGTGCTCGACCCAGTACTCGGCCGTCGCGGGCTCGTCGCCCGCGGGCCCACCCGTCAGCGCGGAGACGATCGGGATCGTCGGTGCCGTGTACGCCACGCTCTGCGCGACCGCGCGGAACTCGGCGAGCATCGGCTCCATCAGTGGGGAGTGGAAGGCGTGCGAGACGGTCAGCTTCCGAACCTTGCGGCCCCAGCCCTCTACCTCGGCGGCGAGCGCGGTGACGGGGCCCTCCGCGCCGGACAACACCGCGGCCTCGGGTCCGTTCACGGCGGCGAGGCCCGCCTGCGCCACGCCGTCGAGCAGCGGCAGCAGCTCGTCCTCGCTCGCCTGGACCGCGACCATCACCCCACCCGCGGGAAGCGCCTGCATCAGCCGGCCGCGGGCGGTGACCAGCCGCGCAGCGTCCACGAGCGAGAACACGCCCGCGACGTGCGCGGCGGCGATCTCACCGATCGAGTGTCCGGCGAGCGCGGTCGGCTCCACGCCGCGGGACGCGAGCAGCCGGTACAGAGCGACCTGGAGTGCGAACAGGGCGGGCTGGGTGAAGGAGGTCTGGTCGAGCAGGGCGGCCTCGGGCGTACCCGGCTCGGCCCACATCACCTGCCGCAGCGGCACGTCCAGGTGCGGGTCGAGCGCCGCGCACACCTCGTCGAGCGCGGCCGTGAACGTCGGGTCGACGAGGTCGCGCCCCATTCCGACCCGCTGGCTGCCCTGGCCGCTGAACAGGAACACCGGCCGGGCGCCGCGCGCGGTGCCGGTGCGGACTTCGCGGGCGGGGCGGCCGGCGGCGAGCGCGTCGAGCCCGGCGAGCAGCGCGTCGGTGTCCTCGCCGACCACGACGGCCCGGTGGTCGAACGCCGTGCGGGTGCCGACGAGCGAGGACGCCACGTCGACCGGCCGCAGCGAGCGGGCGCGCACGAAGGCGGCGAGGCGGGTGGCCTGGTCGCGCAGCGCCTGCGGGTCCCGGCCGGAGAGCAACCACGGCACGGCCCCGTCGACGGTGTCCTCGGCAGGCGCGGCGGCCGGCGCCTCCTCGAGCAGGACGTGCGCGTTCGTCCCCCCGATCCCGAACCCGGACACTCCGGCGCGGCGGACCCGGTCCACCTCGGGCCACGGCACGGTCTCGGCCAGCAGCCGCACGCCGTCCCAGTCCACCTTGGACGAGGGCACGTCCACGTGCATAGTCGCTGGGAGCACCCCGTGCTCCATCGCTTTGACCATCTTGATCACCCCGGCCACCCCGGCCGCGGCCTGGGTGTGGCCGATGTTCGACTTCAGCGACCCGACGAGCAGCGGGCGGTCCGCGGGCCGGTCGGCGCCGTAGGTGGCCACGAGCGCGCCCGCCTCGATCGGGTCCCCGAGCGGGGTGCCGGTACCGTGCGCCTCGACGACGTCGACGTCCGCCGGGGTGAGCCGGGCATCGGCGAGTGCACGGGTGATCACCCGCTGCTGGGCGGGCCCGTTCGGCGCGGTGAGGCCGTTGCTGGCGCCGTCGTGGTTCACTGCCGAGCCGCGGACCACCGCCAGTACCCGGTGGCCGCGGGCCTGGGCGTCGGACAGCCGCTCCAGCACGAGCAGCCCCACACCCTCGGCCCAGGCCGCCCCGTCCGCCGCCTCCGCGAACGGCTTGCACCGGCCGTCGGGCGCCAGCGCGCGCTGCCTGCTGAACTCGACGAAGGACGACGGCGTGGCCATCACGGCCGCGCCGCCTGCCAGCGCGAGGTCGCACTCCCCGCCCCGCAGCGCGGTGGCCGCCAGGTGCAGCGAGACGAGCGAGGCGGAACACGCCGTATCCACCGTGACCGACGGTCCGCGCAGGTCCAGCTGGTAGGACAGCCGTCCACACGCGACGCTGCCCGCGCTGCCGAGCCCCACGTAGCCCTCGACGGCGGACGGGACGGTCCGCAGGCGCGGACCGTAGTCGTGGTACATCTCGCCGACGAAGACCCCGGTGCTGCTGCCGCGCAGACCCGCCGGGTCCATGCCGGCGTGCTCGAAGGCCTCCCACCCGGTCTCCAGCAGCATCCGCTGCTGCGGGTCGATGGCGGCCGCCTCCCGGTTGCTGATCCCGAAGAACGTGGCGTCGAAGCGGTCGACCGGGTCGAGGAAGCCGCCGTGGCGGGTGTAGGAGGTGCCGGCGTGGGCGGGGTCGGGATCGTAGAGGCCCTCGACGTCCCAGCCGCGGTCGGTGGGGAACCCGGTAATTGCGTCGGTGCCCGCACTGACCAGGTCCCACAGCTCGTCGGGGCTGGTCACGCCGCCGGGGAAGCGGCACGCCATCCCGACGATCGCGATCGGCTCGGCCGCCGCCCGCTCGCGGTCGGCGAGCCTGCCGCGGAGCTCGACCAGCTCGGTCGTGGCCTGCTTGAGGTAGTCCCGCAGCTTCTGTACGTCTGCCATCGCCGTCACCCGTCGTCTCGGCCGTGGTCGTGGTCGTGGTGGAGGGGGCGGGCGCTCATGACCCGCTCCGGTTGTCGATCAGCGCGAACATCTCGTCGTCGGACACGTCGCCGAGCTCGGTTCCGAGCTCAGCGGTCGCGACGGGGGCGGTCGGCACCGCGGGCGTGAGCCGCCCGTCGAGGAGCTCGGCGATCGCGGAGGCCGACGGATGGTCGAAGACCATCGTCGCCGGCAGCCGCAGCCCGGTGGCGGAGCCGAGCCGGTTACGCAGCTCCACCGCCCCGAGGGAGTCCAGGCCCAGCGCCGCCAGCGGCCTGCCGACGTCCACCGAGTCTGGGCTCGGGTGGGCCAGCACGGCGGCGACCGTGGTGCGGACCAGGTCGAGGAGCACGTGCCTGCGCTCGGGCCCCTCGGTATCGCCGAGCCTGCGCAGCAGCGGGGAGCTCTCCGCGGGGGCCTCCGACGTGGCGCTCTGCGGCTCGGCGACCGGCGCCGGTGCCTTCCCGGTCAGCCTGCGCAGCAGCGGCCGGTCCGGCGCGCTCGCCGCGTCGAGCCGGGCGGCGACGACCTGCGGGACGCCCAGGTCGAGCGCCGCGTCGAACAGCGCCAGGCCGGTCTCGGCGGGCATCGGGAGGATGCCGGTGGCGCCCAGCCGTGCCTTGCCCGCCTCGCCCATCTGCGAGCTCATCGCGCTGCCGGGCTCCCAGAGCCCCCAGGCGATCGAGACCGCGGGGAGCCCGTCGGCGCGGCGGCGCTGCGCCAGCGTGTCGAGCGCCGCGTTGGCGGCGGCGTAGCCGGCCTGGCCCGCGTTGCCCAGGGCCGCCGCGATCGAGGAGAACAGCACGAACAGCGGCGGCGCGGCCTCGCGGGTGAGCTCGTCGAGGTGGCGCGCGGCGTCGACCTTGGGCCGCAGCACCGTGTCGAGCCGCTCGGGGGTCAACGACTCCAGGATCCCGTCGTCGAGCACGCCCGCGGCGTGCACGACCCCGACCAGCGGGTGGGCGGCGGGGATCGCGGCGAGCGTCGCGGCCAGGGCGTCCCGGTCGGCGGCGTCGCAGGCCGCGACCGTGACCTCGGCGGCGTCGGCGAGCTCGGCGACGAGCTCGTCCGCCCCGGACCCGCTGCGGCTGGTGAGCAGCAGGTGCCGCACCCCGTGGTGCTCGACGAGATGCCGGGCCAACAGCTGCCCGAGCGTGCCGGTCCCACCCGTGATCAGCACCGTGCCCTCGGCGTCGATCGGGACCGCCGAGCGCGTCGGGAACCTCGGCACCAGCCGCGGGACGAGCACTGCCCCGCCGTGGACCGCAACCTCCGGCTCACCGGTCGCGAGGGCGGCGGGCACGTCGTCGGGCTCGCCGTCGACCAGCACGAACCGGCCGGGGTACTCGGTCTGGGCGCTGCGCACCAGGCCGTGCACGGCGCCCGCGGCGAGGTCGAGCGACTCGTCCCGGCCGGTGGCGACCCCGCCGCGGGTGCGGACGACCAGCGGCCCGGTCGCGTCCGGATCGGCCAGCCGCTCCTGCAGCGCGGCGAGGACGGTGGCCAGGGCCTCCCGTTCGGTCGTGCCGCCGGCGTCGAGAACCTGGTGCTCGCCGACCGGCGCGACGGCACCGTCCGGCGCCGCCCACTCCACCTCGAGCAGGGGGTCGGTCTGCGCGGCCGCGAGCGCCCGCAGCCGGGCCAGCGCGATCGGCCGCACGGCGAGCCCCTCGACCTCCGCGACGGGCGCGCCGGTCGCGTCCGCCGCGGCCACGTGCAGACCCTCCTCGGTCGGGACCAGCCGGACCCGCAGGGCGCTCGTCCCCGGCTCCGCCGCCGCCCACACCCCGCGCCAGGCGAACGGCAGCGGGACCTGGCCCGACTCCCCGATCGCTCCGGTCAGCACCATCGGATGCAGCGCCGCGTCGAGCAGAGCCGGGTGCAGGACGAACCCGGTCTCGGCCGCCATCGGCAGCGCGACGTCGGCATAAAGGGTGGTCCCGTCCCGCCAGAGCGCGCGCAAGCCCTGGAAGGCGGGGCCGTAGTCGTACCCGCGCTCGGCGAGGGTGGCGTAGGCCCCCTCCAGCCCGACGGCCTCGGCGCCCGCGGGCGGCCAGCTCGCCGCCCAGCCCGCGGTGGGTGCCGCCCCGACACCTCCGGTCCGCCCGACGGCGTGGCAGGTCCAGGCCTCGCCGTCCACCGGTCGGGAGTGGACCTCGACCGGCCGGGACCCGTCGAGGTCCCGCACACCTAGCACCACCTGGAGGACGACCTCGCCGTCCGCGGGTACCAGGCACGGAGCCTGCAGGGTCAGCTCGTCGATGCGCGCGGCGCCGTGCCGATGGTCGGCTCCGCGAGCTCCGCCGCCTGCCCGAGCCGCCCCACTCAGCGCCAGCTCGACGAGCGCGGTGCCGGGCAGCAGGACCGTGCCGCTGACCGCGTGGTCGGCGATCCACGGGAACCTGCGCAGGGCGAGCGCGCCGGTCAGCACCGTCTCGTCCCGCCCGGCGACGTCCACGGCGGCCGTGAGCAGCGGGTGCCCGGTGTCGGGCAGCGCCGCCGAGGCGACCGCGCGCGGTGCGGCCACGTCCTGGTTCAGCCAGAACCGCTGCCGCTCGAAGGGGTAGGTGGGCAGGTCGACGGTCCGCGCGGACGAGTCGAAGGCGGCCGCCCAGTCGACGGTCCCGCCGTGCACGTACAGCGTGGCCAGCGCGGCGAGGATCCGAGCCTGCCCGCCGTCGTCGCGGCGCAGGGTGCCGGTGACCGCGCCTGCGGAGTCCGCCTCGTCGACGAGGTCCTCGACGGCGATGGTCAGCACCGGGTGCGGGCTGACCTCGACGACGTGCCGGTGACCCGCCCGCACCAGCGACCGGACCACCTCGGCGAACCGCACCGGGCGGCGCAGGTTGCGGAACCAGTACTCGGCGTCCAGCGTCGCGGTGTCGACCTGCTCGCCGAGCACGGTCGAGTGGAAGGGGACGTCGATGGACCGACACTCGACCGCGCCGAGCTCCGCCAGCAGCGGCTCGCGCAGGGCGTCGACCGCAGCGGAGTGTGACGCGTAGTCGACCGGGATCCTCTTGGCGCGCACACCGCGGGCGACGAACTCCGCCACCACCGCGTCGACCGCGGCGACCTCACCGGCCACGACGGTGACCCGGGAGCTGTTCACCGCCGCGACGTCCGCCGAGCCGCGGGTCTCCCGCAGCACCTCCTCGACGTCGGAGACCGGCGCCGGGATGGACGCCATGGTGCCCGACCCGGCGAGCGAGGCCAGCAGCCTGCTGCGCAGCGCGACGATCCGGGCGCCCTCCTCGATCGACAGCGCACCGATCGCGGTGGCCGCGGCGATCTCCCCCTGCGAGTGCCCAACGACCGCGGCGGGTGTCACCCCGTGGGCCTGCCACTGCCGGGCCAGCGACACCATGACCGCCCACAGCGCGGGCTGGACCACCTCGACCCGCTGGAGCTCGGTGCCGTCCCCACGCAGGACGTCGAGCAGCGAGAAGTCGGTGTGCGGGGCCAGCGCCTCGTGGCAGGCCGTGAGGGTGGCCGCGAAGGTCGGGTCGGCCATCAGCTCGATGCCCATCCCCCGCCATTGCGAGCCCTGCCCGGGGAAGACCAGCACCGGGGCACCCGGGGAGGTCGCGGTTCCGGTCACGACGGCGTCGGTGGGCTCGCCCTCGGCGAGGTCGCGCAGCCCGCGCAGCAGCTCCGCGCGGTCCCGACCGATCACCACGGCCCGGTGGTCGAAGGTAGCGCGGGTGCTTGCCAGGGACAGCCCGACGTCCTCGGGTGCGAGGCCCGGCGCACCGTCCAGCAGGTCGGCGAGCTGCTCGGCCCGGGCCTCCAGCGCGGAGCGGGTCGGGGCGGAGAGGACCCACGGCAGGGGTCCGGACGCCGGTTCCCGGGCGGGCACCTCGATCGCGGGCGGCTGCTCCAGTACCACGTGGGCGTTGGTACCGCCGATACCGAAGCCGGATACGGCCGCCCGGCGGGGTCGGCCCGTCTCGGGCCAGGCGGTGGTCTCGGTGACCAGCCGCACCGCCCCGGAGGCCCAGTCGACCTGCGGCGACGGCTCGTCGACGTGCAGCGTGCCCGGGACCTGCCCGTGCTCCATCGCCTTGATCATCTTGATCACGCCGCCGACGCCGGCAGCGGCCTGAGTGTGTCCGATGTTGGACTTGATCGAGCCGAGCAGCAGCGGCCGGTCCGCCGGACGGGCCGCGCCGTAGGTGGCGAGCAGCGCGCCCGCCTCAATCGGGTCGCCCAGCGGGGTGCCGGTCCCGTGCGCCTCGACGACGTCGACGGCGTCCGTCCCGAGGCCCGCGTCGGCCAGCGCCCGCTCGATCACCCGCTGCTGGGCGGGCCCGTTGGGCGCGGTGAGACCGTTGCTGGCGCCGTCGTGGTTGACCGCCGAGCCGCGCAGCACGGCGAGCACCGGGTGGCCCTCGCGGCGGGCGACCGAGAGCCGCTCCACCGCCACCATCCCGACGCCCTCAGACCACGCGGTGCCGTCCGCGGCCCCCGCGAAGGGCTTGCAGCGACCATCCGCCGCCAGCCCGCGCTGGCGGCTGAACTGCACGAACAGCCCCGGGCCGGACATGACCGTCACGCCGCCCGCCAAGGCGAGGTCGCACTCCCCGCTGCGCACCGCGCGCGCCGCGAGGTGCAGCGCGGACAGCGAGGCCGAGCACGCGGTGTCGATCGTGAGCGACGGGCCGTCGAAGCCGAAGACGTAGGAGATCCGGCCCGCCGCGACGCTCATATGGATGCCGGTGAGCAGGTGGCCCATCGACTCGTCCGCGGGCTCGTCGAGCCGTGGGCCGTACTCCTGGTCCATGGCGCCGACGTAGACGCCGACCGACCGGCCCGCGAGGGCGAGCGGGTCGATCCGGGCCCGCTCAAGGGCCTCCCACGTGGTCTCCAGCAGCAGCCGCTGCTGCGGGTCCATGGCCGCCGCCTCGCGCGGTCCGATGTGGAAGAAGCCCGGGTCGAACAGCCCGGCGCCGGGCAGGAAGTGGCCGTGCCGCGTGTAGCAGGTGCCGGCGACGGTGGGGTCGGGGTCGTAGAGGCCCTCGACGTCCCAGCCGCGGTCGGTCGGGAACTCCGACACCGTGTCGACGCCGTCGAGCACCGCCCGCCAGAGCTTCTCCGGGGTGTCCAGCCCACCCGGGTAGCGGCAGGCCATGCCGACGACCACGACCGGGTCGTGCTCGTCCGCCTCCGGCCCCGCCGACACGGCGGTGGCGATCTCGGGCGCGGCGAACCAGTGCCGGGTCCGCTGGAAGGGGTAGGTCGGCAGGTCCACCACCGGCCCGGCCGGGTACCAGGAGGCCAGGTCGACCGGCACGCCGCGGACGAACAGCTCGGCCGCCGAGCGGAGCACACCCGCGGGCCGCAGCGGCGTGTCGACGACGTCGACGGGCAGGTCCGGCGCGAGCTCGCGGCCCGGGCCGAGCACGAGGAACACGTTGTGGCCCTGGGCGAACAGATCCCGGATGCGCTCGTCGAGTCTGCCGGTCGCCTGGTGCGTGTCGAGCCGCTGCGCCGCCTCGGCCAGGGTGACCTCGCCCGCGACCGTCGCGGCGGCGAGCTCCCCGATCCCCTCCCCGACGACGGCGGCGGGTACCACGCCCGCGGCCCGCCACAGCGCGGCGAGCGCCACCAGCGTCGCCCAGCGCACGGTCTCGGTCTCCACGCCGCTGCGCAGCGCGCTCTCCAGCGACGTGTCCCCCACGGCCTCGCCGCAGGCGGCGAACGCGTCGGCGAAGACGGCCGAGGAGTCCAGCAGCTCGTCCGCCGCGCCCTCCCAGGTGTCCGGGAACACCAGGACGGGCGTCGCGGCGACGTGCGCGACGCCCTCGACCACGGCGTCGTCGCGACGGTCGTCGGCGACGGCGGCCAGCGCGGTGGCAAGGCTCCCCGCCGCATCCGGGAAGAGCACCGCGCGGTGCGCGAGAGGCGACCGGGTGGCCGCGAGCGACCGCCCGACCGCCGTGGTCTCCGGCAGCTCCGCGAGTCGCGCGGCCTGCGCGCGCAGCGCGGCCGCGGAGCGAGCGGACACGACCCACGGCAGGCCGGTGCCCGTGCCGCGCTCCTCGACGGGGGCCGTCGCCGGTGCCTCGCCCAGCACGACGTGGCAGTTCGCCCCGCCCACGCCGAACGAACTGACCCCACCGACCAGGCGCTCGTCGGGCAGCGGCCACGGCCCGGTCGCGGTCTGGACCCGCAGGCCCAGCTCGTCGAGCGGGATGGCGGGGTTGGGGGTGGCGTGGTGCAGGGTCGCAGGCAGCTCGCGGTGGGCGAGCGCCAGCACGACCTTCAGGAACCCGGCGATGCCCGCCGCGCCCTCGAGGTGCCCGATGTTGGTCTTGACGGACCCGACGGCGAGCGGCCCGTTCGACCTCGCCGAGCCCAGGGCCTCCCCGACCGCCGCGGCCTCGATCGGGTCGCCCACGGGCGTGCCCGTGCCGTGCAGCTCGACGTACTGCACGGCGGAGTGCTCGGCGCCCGCAGCCGCGTACGCCCGGCGCAGGACGTCGGCCTGCGCACGGGCGTTGGGCACCGCCAGGCCGCCGACGCCGGGCTCGGTGAGCCCGGCGCCGTCGTGGGACAGCGCGGCGCCGTGCACCACCGCGTGGATCCGGTCGCCGTCGGCCATGGCCGCCGACAACGGCTTCAGCACGACCATCCCGGCACCCTCGCCCCGGACGAAGCCGTTGGCGCGCGCGTCGAGCACGAAGCACCGGGCGTCCGGGGACAGGGCGCCGAAGCGCTGCGCGGCCAGGGCCCCCGCGGGGGCGAGGTTGAGCTGGATCCCGCCCGCGAGGGCCACGTCCGCCTCGCCGCGGCGCAGGCTCTCGCAGGCCAGGTGCACCGCGACCAGCGACGACGACTGGGCCGAGTCCACGACGACGCTCGGCCCGCCGAACCCCAGGACGTGCGACACCCGGTTCGCGATGGCCCCGCGCGACACGCCGGTCAGGGTGTGCCGGTCGACGGCGCCCGCAGCCGCGGCGAGGGCCGCGTAGTCGTCCCCGGCCGCGCCGACGAACACCCCCGCGCGACCGCCGTGCAGCGACAGCGGGGGCGTCCGCGCGTTCTCCAGGGCCTCCCAGGCCAGCTCCAGCAGCAGCCGCTGGCGCGGGTCCATCCCATCGGCCTCCCGCGGCGAGATGCCGAAGAAGTCCGCGTCGAACAGGTCGACGTGGTCGAGGTGGCCCGCCTCGCCGGTCGTCGCCGCCGTGCCGGGCGTCCGGCTCGGCGGCGGGGCGCCGACGGCGTCGACCCCGTCGGCCAGGACCCGCCAGAAGGCGTCGGGATCGGGCGCGCCGGGCAGCCTGCAGGCCAGCCCGATCACGGCGACGGGCTCGGTCGGTTCGGTCGTCATGTTCGGTGACACCCCTGGTCGGTCCGGTGGTGGTCGTCTGCGGGAGACCGAACGACGGTGTTCGGGTGGGGAGGGCGGGGCGTCAGGCCCCGAGGATGCGCCGGGTCTGCCTGCCGACGGCGAGCAGCGTCCCGGCCGAGTCCCATAGCGAGCTGGAGTCCACGCTCCAGGTCGCGCTCGCCTGCTCGGTCCGCACCTCGATGAGCGACCACCCGTCCCCGCCGCCGATCCCGTCGAGGCCGTCGGTGAGGTGGACGGAGAACTCGGCGGTGGGGATCGGGACGGGTGCGGTGGTCAGGGCGTAGAGGGCCGGCGGCATGGAGTCGAGCAGCACCACGGCGGTCTCCGCGGCGTCGAACTGTGGCTCGCGCAACCGGATCCAGGCGCGCAGCACCGGGTCCGTGCCGCCGTCGAACGGGCGCACGTCGCCCGCCATCCGCACCTCGAGGTGCTGGATGAACGGCACCGGCCCCGGGTCAAACCCGGCGTCCGGGCAGTCCTCGACCGGGGGGACGGCGGGCGGGCGGCTCGGTTGGTGCACGGGTGCCGTGCGCCCGGCCAGCAGCGTCGTGGCCAGGACGGACGCCGCGCCACCCTCGCGCAGCACCGACCGGGCCAGCACGCTGCCCGCCGAACGGCGCATGACCTCGGTCGCCAGGTGCAGCCCGCCGTCGCCCACCGGGCGGAGCAGCGAGCCGTGCACGGAGCGGACGCCGAGGTCGCCCGCGTGGCGCCGGGCGTGGCGGACCAGCATCGCCGCGGCCAGACCGCCGTGCACGCCGCTCCAGGACCACCACGTGCGGTCCACCGACGGGATCTCCACGACACCGCCGTCCGGCTCGACCGTCGTGGTCATCAGGACCCGGCCACCGCGAGCGCGGGCTCGGCCCGGACCAGCGCCTCGATCTCGTCGACGTTCAGGAACGGGATCTCCCGCAGGCTCGCCAGGCTCTCGTCGACGCTGACCGCCTGCTGCGCCAGGACGGCGCGCGCCACCGCCGGGGAGGCCGCGAACTCGGGGATCTTGATCAGTCGGGAGCCGAAGCTGTAGAGGTGGCGCGCGGTCTGCGGGTCGTGGATCGAGGCGCTGTACATCAACCGCTCCATCGCGTTCAGCGGCCGCGCCGAGGCGAAGTTCTCGAAGAGCCGCTGGTAACCGCCGACCTCGGCCTTGTGGCGACCGGCGTAGGTGTCGAGCGCGGCGTCCACCTCGTCGTCGGTGTCGAAGGTGTCCGCCACCGAGTCGGCGAGCCACGAGGCGGACTGCATGCCCCAGGCGCACCCGATGCCCCACATCGGGTCGGTGGACAGGGCCGCGTCCCCGACCAGGGCGAGGCCGGGTGCCGCGTGCGGGTGCCGCTCCCGCAGCGAGAAGTCCATCATCCCGTTGAACTTCGAGACCCGCTCGGCGTCGTCGATGGGCGGGGCGTCGGGCAGCTCGCGGACGAAGCGGTGGAAGGCGCCCTCGGTGTCCTCGCGGAAGGCGGTCAGGTGCTCTTCGGTCTTCTTCGGTGCCACGATGACGACGCTGACGCCGTCCTCGTTCGGCATCACGTAGGCACCGTCGGGGTCCAGGAACCAGATGTTGGTGGGCGGGTCCTCGCGAGGCTGGAGGTCCTGGAAGTAGGCGAAGTAGGCGAACCGGTTGTTGGGCGTGACCTTCATGTCCGCACCGGACAGTTGGGCGAGCTTGGAGAAGCGGCCGTCCGCGCCGACCACGAGCCGGGCGTGGATCGTCTCCTCCGCGCCGTCCCGGGTCTTGACCCGGACGCCGGTCACCCGGTCGCCGTCGCGGACCAGGTCGCTCACGGTCTGGCCGAGCCGGAGCTCGACGCCCGGGGTCTCGGCCGCCATCCGGCGGAAGATCGGGTCGAGTGCCTGGCGGCGCAGGTTGAGCCCGTGCGGGAGCGCCTCGGTGCCCTCCTCGGCGCGCGGTCGGACCCAGCCCCACCGGGTCCAGTAGTTGGCGCTGTGGTGCACCGCGCCCGCCGCCTCCATCGCCGGGCGTACGCCGAGCCGGTCGAGGACGGGCATCGCGGAGGGCTGCAGGGTGTGGGTGCAGAACACCTTGTAGGCGTCCTCGCGGGTGTGCTTCTCCAGCAGCAGGACGCGGGCCCCGCCTCGGGCGAGCAGGGTCGCGGCGGTGTTGCCCGCGATGCTCGCGCCGACGACGATCACATCGGGATCGGTGGTCATGGTCTCCTCCAGTTCGACTTGCGCGACCACCGGATCGAACCGGTGGATCGGGACGGGTGCCGCAAGGGCTCGCGGACTCGCTCAGGCGGGGGTGCCGACCTCGGGCTCGGGGCTCGGCGTGGCCGGGGCCGGAGGCACCAGCCCGCGGGTCGAGCCGTGTCGGAGCACCCGGCGGACCATCGACGGGCTGAGCAGGGCGGTCGACGGCTCGACGAGGTTCGACACGCGCAAGAAGGTGCGGGCGACCGCGGGATCGCGGTGCGCGGCGACCAGGATCCGCTTGAGCCACCGATTGGTCAGTCGGGTTCGCAGGGTGCGGCGGCCCTCGACCGCCGGGTGCGCCAGGTCGCTGCCGGTCGAGGTCTGCCACGCGGCGTCGATCCGGCGGGCGGCGGCGCGGTGGAAGCGGCGCGGCAGGTCACGCGATCCGGACCGCAGGCAGTCCCGCAGCGCGACCGCCTCCTGCGCGGCGACCGTCATGCCCTGGGCGTAGACGGGGTTCAGGCAGCACACGGCATCGCCGATCACGACGAACCCCTCGGGGGGCGTGGTCAGCCGCTCGAAGTACCGACGCCGGGAGCCCTTGAAGCGGTAGGGCACCGCGTCCTCGATCGGCTCGGCCGCGTCCAGGACGCGGTGAACGTCGCCCGAGGGGAGCGAGGCGGCGAAGGCGACGTAGCCGTCGTCGTCGTTCGGCGGGTGGTCGCCCAGAGTTCCGCCGAGCGTCACGTGCCAGCGGTCGCCCTCGATCGCCACCATGGTCGCGCCGCGCCTGCCGGGGCCGATCGCCATGTTGACGGCACGGTCGCCGTCGAGGTGCTCCGGGAGCCTGCGGTAGATCCGCGAGGAGTAGCCGAGCTCGATCTCGACCAGTTCCTCGGCCGGCCGGTCCACGCCGAGTTCGGCGAGCCAGTCCGGCGCCCGCGACGCCCGGCCCGTCGCGTCGACCACGAGGTCAGCGGTGATCGTCTCCTCGTGCCCGCCCGGACCACCGACACGCACGCCGACGACCCGGCCCGCGGCGTCGGCGACCAGGCCTGCGGCGCTGGTGCGCGGTCGGATCTCGATCTCGGGGCAGGTCGCCAGCCTGCTCCGCAGAACCCGCTCCAGCAGCGGGCGGCTCGCGAGCACCGCGGTCAGCCCGGTCGAGGTGGAGTGGGCGCGCAGACCGCCGAAGTACCAGCGGGTGTCGGTCAGCACCTCCGGCGTGAGCACCCCCGCCTCGCGGAGTTCCTGGGTCACGCCCGGGAAGAGCTCCTCCATGATCAGCCGCCCGGTCTCGGTGAGGCCGTGAACGTGCCTGCCCTGCGGTGCGCCGCGGCGCTGGCCCTCCGCGTCCAGGTCGTCCCGGTCGACGACCGTGACCCGCCCGTGCGACTCGGTCAGTACCCGGGCCGTCAGCATGCCGGCGATCCCGGCCCCGAGCACGACCGCGTGCTCGCCCCGTGCTGTGGTGTCGGTCGAGCCGGTTCCGGTCATCCCGCGTCCCTCTTCCTCGCGCCTGTCGACCCCCGAGGCCGCCGCTGCGGCGGCTCCAGGAGCCCGCTCGTCGCGCTGATGGCGACGAGGAAACCGTGACCTCGACATCACGGAGGGTCAAGCACGGCCGCCCTCGCTCGAATGGGCCGATTCCGGTCGCCGATCATCAGGGGTCACACCGGAGCGCCTCGGGTGCCATGGGACCAAGGTGTGGCCGACCCACGGTCACCGACCCGTGAAGGACGGACACCGTGACCGCAGTCGCCGCCCCCCTCGGGAGCCTCCGGCGCTTCCGCCCGACCATCGAGGCCCCGGTCCGGCTCGTGTGCTTCCCGCACGCGGGCGGCGCCGCGACCGCGTACCTGCCACTCGCCAGGGCCCTCGCGCCGGAGGTCGACACGCTGGCCATGCAGTACCCCGGCCGCCAGGACCGTCGCCACGAGCCGTGCCTCGAGTCCGTCGACGCCCTCGCCGACGCCGCACTCGAGGCCGTGCTCGGGGTCGCCGACCGGCCGATCGCGCTGTTCGGCCACAGCATGGGCGCCTCGGTGGCGTTCGAGGTCACCCACCGGCTGCGCCGCGAGGGGCTGACGCCGACCGCGCTGTTCGTCAGCGGCCGCACCGCGCCGTCGTGCATGCGGACCGACCGCGTGCACCTTCGCGGGGACGACGCCCTCCTCGCCGAGATCGCCGAGCTGGGCGGGACCGACAGGGCGTTGCTCGAGTCCGCCGAGATCCGCCGGATGGTGCTGCCGGCCCTGCGCGCCGACTACCGCGCCGCGGAGTCCTACCGCTGGTCGGGCGGTGAGCCGCCGCTGACCATCCCGCTGCACGTGCACGTCGGGGACCGCGACCCCAAGGTCCGGGTCGACGAGGCCCGGGCCTGGCGGGCGCAGACCGACGGGCGGTTCACCCTGACCACCTACCCGGGCGGACACTTCTACCTCGCCGGGCAGATCGGCGCCCTCGGCGCCGCCGTCGCCGCGAAGCTCGTGGCCGCGTGAGTGGCGGCGTGAGTGGCGATGTCGATGGGCCGATCGGAAGTGGCCCGTCGTCCCTGGTCACCGGGGCGCGGCGATCGAAGGATGACGCCCGGGCGGACCCCCGCCTCCCGAACAGAGGATGGACCATGAACCGGATCGCAAGGAGTGCCGGAGCGCTCCTCGCAGCACTCGGGCTGGCGACCGTCGCCGCCTGTGGTGGCAGTTCCACCGACGCTGGCACGTCCGGGCCCACCATGCCGGTGGAGCTGACGTTCCTGGGCTACAGCGTCGGCACCCCCGACCTCGGCGGGCAGGCCATGCAGGCGCTGATCGACGAGTTCCAGGCCCAGAACCCCGGCATCACCGTGAAGACGCAGCCGGTCGCGGTCGCGGACGTCCTCACCAAGCTGAAGGCGGACACTGCGGCGGGCAGCCCGCCGGACGTTGCGCAGATCGGCTGGAGCAAGATGGCCGAGGCCTACGCGGACCTGCCGATCGCCCCGGTGCAGGAGCTCGCGGGTGACGAGTGGGCTGACCACGTCGGCGGGCCCACCCCGATCGCGCCGAACCTCCTCGAGGCGGTGGCGGACGAGGGCGTGGTTAAGGCCATGCCGTTCACCATGTCCGTCCCGACGCTGTACTACAACGCAGACCTCTTCCGCGCCGCGGGCCTGAACCCGGCCACCCCGCCGACCTCGATGGCCGAGATCAGCGAGGCGGCCCAGGCCATCGCGCGCAGCGGTGCCGCGGGCACCTACATCGCCGCCGCGGACGTCGGCAAGTCCGACTACCTGACCCAATCCCTGATCAACACCGCCGGCGGCTCCTTGGTGGGCCCGGACGGCCAGGTGACCGTCGACGGCCCCGAGGCCGTGAACGCGCTGGCCCAGGTCCAGGCACTGACGACGTCGGGGGCCCAGCCCGCCATCTCCACCGCCGACGCCATAACGCTGTTCGGCTCCGGCAGGCTCGGCATGCTGCTGGCCAGCACCGGCGCGCTGGCCTCCTTCGAAAAGGCCTCGGCCGGAAAGTTCGAGCTGCGCACGGCGGCCTTCCCGACGATCAACGGCAAGACCGCAAGGCCCACCTACTCCGGAGCCGGCCTCGCCGTGCTCGGCGATGATGCTGCGCGCCAGCAGGCGGCCTGGAAGTTCGTGAAGTTCATGTCGACCCCCGAGGCCTACACCACCTATGCCCAGAAGATCGGATACCTCCCGCTGCGTCCGGCGCTGGCCGACGATCCCGCGTACCTGAAGGACTACTTCGCGCAGAACCCGCGGCTCCTTCCCGCTCTGAAGCAGCTCAACACCGTGGCCCCTTACCAGGCTTTCCCCGGTGGTCAGGCGAACCGCGCGGTCGTCGTCCTGCAGGACGAGGCGGTGGAGCCGATCGTGCTCCGCGGCGCCGACCCTGCCGCCACGCTGACGTCCGCGGCCGACAAGATCCGCTCCCTGTCGACGCGGTGACATCCACCCTCGACAGAGCGGCCCCGCCGGCCCGGGCTGCCCAGCCCAGCCGGCGGGGCCGCCCGTGGCTCTATCTGGTCCCGCTCGTCCTGGCACTCGGGGTATGGGTCTACGGCCCGATGCTGTGGACGGGTGTGCTGTCCCTCCTCGACTGGAACCTGATCTCGCCAAACCCACAGTTCATCGGCGTCGATAACTTCGTCGCGGTGTTCAGTAGGCCGGAGACGACGAACGCACTGGTGCGCACCGGCTACTACGTGCTGGGAATGCTGCCCTTCGCCACGGTGATCCCGATGGCGCTGGCGATCCTGCTGTGGCGTAGGCCCGGCCGGGCCGCCGACGGCTACCGGGCGCTGCTGTTCTCCCCGGTCGTGCTGGCCCCGGTCGCCACAGCGATCTCGTGGCAGTTCCTGCTCAGCCCCCAGCAGGGTCTGATCAACACGGTGCTGCGCGACGTCGGGCTGCCCGCCCCGAACTGGCTCGGTGACCCCCACACCGCGCTGCCAGTGATCGTGCTGATCACGGCGGGGAAGATCGTGGCTTTGAACATGCTGCTGTTCTCGGCCGCCCTGGCAGGAATCGACCGCCGCGCCATCGACGCCGCCCGCATCGACGGCGCCACCGAGTGGGAGACCACGCGGTTCATCGTTCTCCCCCAGCTGCTGCGCACGATGGCGCTGCTGTCCGCACTCTGCGTGATCGTGGCCGGGCAGTGGGTCTTCACCAACGTCGCGGCGCTCACCCGCGGCGGCCCCGACGGCGCCACCGACAACATCTACTACCGGCTCTACGCCGAGGGCTTCGACTTCTTCGACGCGGGGTCCGCGTCCGCACTCGCGGTCGCGATCACCCTCGCCCTCGCCCTGCTTTTCGGCGCTGCGGCCCTGTGGAACCGGAGGCGCTCCCGTGCGTGAGCTGCGTTGGCACACAACCCTGCTCGTCACCGGGCTGGCCGTGTCCTTCCCGCTGATCTGGGCCCTGCTGACCTCGTTCCGGCCGCAGAACGCGATCTTCGAGATCGGACCGTCCCCGGTGTCGGTGGCGAACTACGTCGACGCGGTGACCCTGTTCCCCGTCGGGCGGCTGCTGTTCAACTCGTTCGTGACGGCCCTCGGGGTGACCGCGTTGCAGTTGCTGGTCGCGGTGCTCGCCGCCTACGCCATGCTCAGCCTGGGCGCCCGCAGCCTGCGCTGGGTCCTGGGCGCGGTCACCGTGTCGCTGGTGGTGCCCCTGCAGGCCATGGTCATCCCCCAGTTCCTGATGGCGACGGGCCTGGGGTGGCGGGACTCCTACGTCGGGCTGATCGTGCCCCAGCTGGCCTCCTGCGGGCTGGCGGTGCTGCTCATGTGGGAGCACACCCGGTCGATCCCGAAGAACCTGCTCGGGGCCGCGGCGCTCGACGGCGCCCGCCCGGCCGAGACGCTCTGGCACCTGGTGCTCCCCCAGCTCCGCCCCGGCCTCAGCGCCGTCGGCATCCTCGTGTTCGTCACGACCTGGAACGAGTATCTCTGGCCCGCGCTAATCGCCCCCAGCCCGGCGAACACGACGATCCAACAGGGGCTCGCGCTGTTCAACAACCAGGAGGGCGGCAACCCCGGCCCGCTGCTTGCCGCCTCTGTGCTGGCGTGTGCACCCGTTATTGCGGTGTACGCGGTCTTCTCGCGGCGGATCACCGCCGCGTTCCTCCAAGCCGGAAGGCGTTGACGTGACCCTCGAGAAGGAGCTGACGGACCTCCCCGCCGCCGGCGGCGCGGCGGGCATCGAGCTGCGCGGGATCCGGCACCGCTACGGGACGACACCCTCGACCGGCGCGCTCGCCCTGGACGTCGAGCACCTGCCGGTCCCGGACGGCTCGCTGTCGGTGATCGTCGGGCCGTCCGGCTGCGGGAAGTCGACGATGCTTGCCATCGTCGCCGGCCTACTGACGCCCACCGAGGGCCGCGTGCACGTCGGCGGGGTCGACGTCACCGACGCCGCTCCCGGGGCCCGTGGGCTGTCGATGGTCTTCCAGGACTACGCGCTCTACCCGCACCTGACGGTC
The DNA here is from genome assembly GCF_040105315.1 of Pseudonocardia tropica. NCBI lineage: Bacteria > Bacillati > Actinomycetota > Actinomycetes > Pseudonocardiales > Pseudonocardiaceae > Pseudonocardia > Pseudonocardia tropica. The sequence goes on along the minus strand of NZ_JBEDNP010000019.1, from coordinate 21,400 downwards.
GCGGCGAACATCGGTTTCGGGATGCGGCTGGAGGCGCGGCACTCGCGCGGCGCCGGGCCCGGCCGCGCCGAGATCGACCGCCGGGTGGGCGAGGTCGCCGGGCAGCTCGGCCTGTCGGAGTTCCTCGGCCGCAAGCCCGCCCAGCTGTCCGGGGGACAACGTCAGCGAGTCGCGCTGGCCAGGGCGATCGTCCGCAGGCGCCAGGTCCTGCTGCTCGACGAGCCGCTGTCAAGCCTGGACGCCCAGCTCCGGGCCCAGGCCCGCGCGGAGCTCGCCCGGCTGCACCGCGAGCTCGGTGCGACCGTCGTGATGGTCACCCACGACCAGTCCGAGGCGCTATCGATCGCCACGCACCTGATCGTCATGCGGGGCGGGCGGGTCGTGCAGGCCGCCGCCCCCGACGAGGTCTACCGCCGCCCGGCCGACGAGTTCGTCGCGACCTTCGTCGGCAGCCCGGCGATGAACGTGCTGGAGCACGAGGGTGCGAGGTGGGGGTGGCGTCCGGCGGACGGCGTCGTCCTGGGCAGCGGCTCGGGCACCTCCAGCGGGGGCCTCGGGCTCGACGGCACCGTCGACATCGTCGAGTTCGCCGGGCACGAGCGGCTCGTCCACTGCCGCGGCCCGCGGGGCGCCCGGTGGTCGTTCACCGAGCCGATCGCCACGCCGCGTGGGGTGGGCGACCACGTCCACGTCCTCGTCCAGGCCAGGGACCTGCATCGTTTCGATCTGGAGACGGGCCTGCGCGTCGACGCGTGACGACGGGGACGGCGGTGGTCCGTGGCCCCACCGTCCCCATCAGCCGGAGCTGCCGGTCAGACCGGGAACACCCGCCCGGGGGCAGCCAGGTGCACCGGCCCGGCGAAGGACTCGGCCGCCTCGGTGCGGCGGGCCTTGAGCCAGTCGGGGTCCGCAGTGACGAAATGGGTCAGGACCAGCTCCCCCACAGCCGCGTCCCGCGCGACCCGGCCGGCGCGGGTGGCGCTCATGTGACCGTCGGAGACGTCGTCGGGAAGCTCCAGGGTCGACTCGCAGAGCAGCAGGTCGGTCCCGCGGGCGAGCTCGGTGAGCCGCTCCACGTCGCAGGTGTCCCCGCTGTAGACCATGCTCGAGCCGTCGGGTCCGGTCACACGCATCCCGCAGTTGGACATGGTGTGCTGCAGCGGACGCAACTGCACCCGGCAGTCACCGATCACGAGGTCGTCGCCCGGTTCGTACTCCCGGATCTCCAGCGCGCCGTGGAACGCCAGGTCGAGCTCCGGTCGGGTGGGGATCGGGAAGACCCCGGCGAGGCGACCGAGCGCCTCGCGACCACCGACGGGCACGTAGAGCGGAATGGGGCGCTCGGGCGGCGTCCGGGTCCCGGGCAGGGTCGGGAACGACTCGGCGCCGAGATGCCGGTTCATCAGCACGGACTTGCCGAGCGGGAGCAGGTCGTAGCAGTGGTCGGTGTGCAGGTGGCTGATCACGATCCCGTCGAGTGCGGTGGGCGTAGTCGTCGCGCTGAGCGCGGTCACCGCACCCGGTCCACAATCGAGCAGGAGCTGGGTCGAGTCGGTCGAGACGAGGTAGGCCGAACTGGCCTGCCCGTCGGCGGGCATGGCGGCCCGGCATCCGAGCACAGTCACGTTCACGGGTGGAATCCTCCTTGGCGACACCGCGATGTCATCCGCAATTCTCCGATCCAAACGGGCCGATCACATCGAGCAATCGCCGAGCCATCCGCAGGTGGTCGGTGTGGTAGGCGTCAGTCGATGGCTCGACGGGGAAGTCCGTGGACGAGCGACGCGTCTCGGTCACTCGGACCGGTCTTCGAGGCGCCGCCCGGTGAGCCGAGCCCGGTGAAGAACTCGGCGTTCGCGGTGCCATAGGCAGCGAACGAGTGCGGGAGGTCGTCTTCGTAGTAGATCGCCTCGACCGGACAGACCGGCTCGCAGGCGCCGCAGTCTACGCACTCGTCGGGGTGGATGTAGAGCATTCGGCCGCCTTCGTAGATGCAGTCGACCGGGCACTCCTCGATGCATGATCTGTCGGTGACGTCGATGCAGGGCTCGGCGATCACGTAGGTCATTGATGCTCCTCGTCGGTGGACGGGTCAGCCTGCGATGGTCCAGGTGTCGTGGCCGTTGAGCAGGGTCTGCAGGTCCGCGGTGGGGTTCTTGTCCTTGGCCTGTTGGACCTGGGCGCGGGCCGCGTCGTCGTAGGTGGTGCGGTCGACATTGCGGAAGATGCCCGTGACGGTGTGGGTCAGGTCCTGGTCGGACAGCCGCGAGAGCGCGAAGGCGAGCTCGTGGTTGGCCGCGTCGTGGGTCACGATCTGCTCCGGCGACACCGAGTCGGCGGCGACGACCGTGAGGCGCAGCCCGTCCTGCACCACGGCGTAGCGGCCGTCCTCGGGGCCGAAGACGATGGGCTCACCGTCGCGGATCCCGATCAGGCGCTGGTCCTTGGTCTCCGGCTTGCGCAGGAGGTCGAAGGAGCCGTCGTTGAAGATGGGGCAGTCCTGGAAGATCTCGACCAGCGCCGTCCCGCGGTGGGCGGCGGCGGCACCCAACACCTCGGTGAGGCCCTTGCGGTCGCTGTCGAGGGCGCGTCCGACGAAGGTGGCTTCGGCGCCCAGGGCCAGGGAGATGGGGTTGAAGGGGTGGTCGACCGAGCCCATGGGGGTGGACTTGGTGACCTTCCCGACCTCGCTGGTGGGGGAGTACTGGCCCTTGGTGAGGCCGTAGATCCGGTTGTTGAACAGCAGGATCTTCAGGTTCACGTTGCGGCGCAGGGCGTGGATGAGGTGGTTGCCGCCGATGGACAACGCGTCCCCGTCCCCGGTCACGACCCAGACGGACAGGTCCGGGCGCGAGGTGGCGAGGCCGGTGGCGATGGTCGGCGCGCGCCCGTGGATGGAGTGCATGCCGTAGGTGTTGAGGTAGTACGGGAAGCGGCTGGAGCAGCCGATGCCGGAGATGAACACGGTGTTCTCGCGGCGGATGCCCAGGGTGGGCAGGAACTGGCGGACGGCGGCGAGCACGGCGTAGTCGCCGCAGCCGGGGCACCAGCGGACCTCCTGGTCGGAGGTGAAGTCCTTCGCGGTCTGCTTCGCGTCGGTGGTGGGGACGAGATCCAGCCCTCCCGCTCCGATCGCGGGGAGGCCGAGGTCGGTGCTCATGCCTGTGCTCCGGTCATCGGGGCTCCATTGCTCGAGCCGTTGGTGGTGGGGGCCGCGTGGGTGGCGGCGGTGTTCGGGTGGGTGCCGCTGAGGTAGTCCAGGAACACGTCCTGGAGCTCTTCGGCCTTGAAGGGCAGCCCGGAGACCTTGGTGTAGGACTTGGCGTCGACGAGGTAGCGGCCGCGTAGCAGCAGGGCGAGCTGGCCGAGGTTCATCTCGGGCACCAGCACCGTGGTGTAGCGGCGCAGGACCTCGCCGAGGTTGGCGGGCATGGGGTTGAGGTTGCGGATCTGCGCGGTGGCCACGTTGTGTCCCTTGCCGCGCACCCGCCGGGCGCCGGCGACGATGGGGCCGTAGGTGGAGCCCCAGCCGATCACGAGCAGCTCGGCCTCACCGGAGGGGTCGTCCACGGTCAGGTCGGGGACGGGGATGCCGTCGATCTTGGCCTGGCGCAGTCGGACCATGCGGTCGTGGTTGTCCGGGTCGTAGGAGATCGACCCGCGCCCGTCGGCCTTCTCCAGCCCGCCGACCCGGTGCTCGAGGCCGGGGGTGCCGGGGATGGCCCAGGGCCGGGCGAGGGTGTCCGGGTCGCGCAGGTAGGGCCAGAACTCCTCGGTGCCGTCCGGGGCGTTGGGCTCGGTGGCGAACCCGGGGTCGATGTGTTCGAGAGAGGAGGCGTCGGGCACCTTCCACGGCTCGGACCCGTTCGCCAACGCCCCGTCACTCAAGACCATGACGGGGGTGCGGTACTTGACCGCGATGGCGGCGGCCTCGATGGCGGCGTGGAAACAGTCCCCGGGGGACTGCGGGGCGATGATCGGCAGTGGGGCCTCGCCGTTGCGCCCGAACATGGCCTGCAGCAGGTCGGCCTGCTCGGTCTTGGTGGGCAGCCCGGTCGAGGGTCCGCCGCGCTGCACGTCGATCACCAGCAGCGGCAGTTCCAGGGCCACGGCCAGGCCGACGGTCTCGGCCTTCAAAGCCACACCCGGACCGGACGTCGTCGTGACCCCGAGGGACCCGCCGAACGAGGCGCCCAGGGCGGCGCCGACACCGGCGATCTCGTCCTCGGCCTGGAAGGTGGTGACACCGAAGGCCTTGTGCTTGGACAGCTCGTGGAGGATGTCCGAGGCCGGGGTGATCGGGTAGGAGCCCAGGAACACCGGCAGCCCGGTGGTCTGCCCGGCGGCGACCAGGCCGTAGGCCATGGCGGTGTTGCCGGTGATCTGCCGGTAGGTGCCGGGGGCGAGCTTGGCCGGGGCGACCTCGTAGGTGACCGCGAACGCCTCGGTGGTCTCGCCGTAGGCGTGTCCGGCGCGGAAGGCCAGGATGTTGGCCTCGGCCAGGTCGGGGCGGCGGGCGAACTTCTCCCGCAGGAACCGTTCGGTGCCCTCGTGGGGGCGGTGGTACATCCACGACAGCAGGCCGAGGGCGAACATGTTCTTGGAGCGTTCGGCGTCCTTCTTGCTCAGCCCGGTCTCTTCCAGGGCACCCTTGGTGAGGGTGGCCATGGCGACCTCTTGGACCTGGAAGTCGGCCAGCGAGTCGTCCTCGAGCGGGTTGGCGTCGTAGCCGACCTTCGTGAGGTTGCGCTTGGTGAACTCGTCGGTGTTCACGATCAGCACCCCGCCGTGGGGCAGGTCGGCGATGTTGGCCTTGAGCGCGGCCGGGTTCATCGCGACCAACACGTCCGGCCGGTCGCCGGGGGTCAGGATGTCGTAGTTCGCGAAGTGCAGCTGGAACGACGACACGCCGGGCAGGGTGCCGGCAGGGGCCCGGATCTCGGCGGGGAAGTTCGGCAGCGTCGACAGGTCGTTGCCGAACGTCGCCGTCTCCGAGGTGAAACGGTCACCGGTCAGCTGCATCCCGTCACCCGAGTCGCCCGCGAACCGGATGACCACCCGGTCCTTCGTCACGACCTCGGGCCTTGTCCCCATGTGCACGTGCTCTTCCTCTCCCAGTCAAGGAACCGAACCTGTCCGTCGCCCCGCCGCCAGCGTGCACCGCGCCCGAGCCGACCATCGCCGTCGGCAGCCCGTCGGCCGCAGGCGCCCCGGGGTTTGCGATCAGCCGTTGACAGGTGCCGTCTGGTCGTTCACGAGGAGCAGCTTGCCCACGACACCGCCCGCGGCAAGCATCCGATGCGCATGTGCCGCCGCGGACAGGGAGAACCGGGCGTGCACGACCGGGCGGACCCGGCCGTCGGCGATCATCGGCCAGACCCGGTCCCGAACCTCCGCGACGACCGCCCCTTTGCCGCGGGACCCATCGACCGGCCTGCTGCGCAGGCTCAGCGCCGCGATGCTCCCGCGCCGGGCCAGGAGCGCGGCGAGGTTCACCTCGCCCGTGAGCGCACCCTGGACGCCGATCACCACGATCCGGCCGTCCAGAGCCACCCCCGCGACGTTCGTGGCCAGGTTCGTGCCGCCCATGTTGTCCAGGATTACGTCGGCCCCGCGGCCCTCCGTCGCGTCGGACAGCGCACCGGCGACATCGCCGGAGTAGTCGATCACCACATCGGCGCCGAGCTCGCGACAGACGTCGAACCGCGCCGAGTTGGCCGTCGCCACGACCTGGGCCCCGACCGCCCTCGCGACCTGCAGGGCATGGCTGCCGACCCCGCTGCTGGCGCCGTGCACCAGCAGCGTCTCGCCCGCGGACAGCCCACCGTGCATCATCACCGTGCTCCACACGGTGCAGGCGACCTCCGGCAGCGACCCCGCGACCACGAGATCGACACCGGGCGGGACGGGAAGCAGCTGCGCCACGGGCACGGTGACCTTCTCCGCATATCCGCCGCCCGCGAGCAACGCGCACACCTCGTCACCCACGGTCCACCCGACGACCCCCGGCCCGACCTCCGCGATCCGCCCGGAACACTCCAGCCCGAGGAGTCCCGACGCACCCGGTGGTGGCGGATAGTGGCCTTCCCGCTGCACCAGATCGGCCCGATTGACCGCGGTGGCCGCGACGTCCAACACGACCTCACCGGGACCCGCCACGGGGTCCTCGACCTCCGTCCAGCTCATGTTCTCGGGACCACCTGGGCCACTGACCATGATCGCATGCACGGCACGAGGCTAGGTGCCCTCGACCGGGCGGACCGAGCCACGCGCGAACGCCGCCGCCCAACCGCTGCCCTGGCAATCGATGCGGCCCAGTCGCCGGTCTTCGTGGTACGCGGAGGAGACCTCATCCGGGGCTCCGCAGTCCTTGCCGACCTGCGCCCGCCGCAGGCACGGCGAGGATCGATCCGTCGACGCGTGGGAGACAGACGGTCCGTTGCCGCCGAACCCGCCGCGGGGCATCATGGCTCCATGGCAGTCGACGTCCGCTTCCTCGATGGACCCGCTGCGGGCATCACCACGCATTTCGCCTACATGTCGATCCCCCTGCCAAGCCTGTACTGGTCGGACAATCGGACCCACCGACAGGCCGTCTACCGACGCGTCGAGGACTACCCCGACACCGACGGCGCCTGGCTGTACCGAGCCGCGACACCGCTAGCCTGATCGGCGCACGCGCGCCCACCAGGCCGGTGGACGTTTGTAGTTGAGGAGCGGCGCTGTCTCTGCGTTCCGCTGCCTCGCCAGCCGGTTCGCAGAATCCGCGCAATCCGCACAACCCTAGGCGTTGGGCACTACGTCAACGATGTGCGGATTGCGCGGATTTCGCGGACGCCGGATGGACTTCCCACCGCGGCGAGGCAGGGCGGCCGGTGCGGGGGCCGGGTGGCGGCTCCATCTGGCGGAGGAAGCCATGCTCGGCGAGGGTCTGTAGCGCGGGGTCGAGGTCGGCGACCCTGCGGAAGCGGAGCCGGGAGAGCGCCGAGAACGCCTCGCGGCGGGTGAACTCGGTACGGCCTGTGCGGAGGATCCAGTCCAAGACGTGGCGGGCGTCGTCGACCTCGGGCTCCGCAGCCATCTGGTCGAAGACGGCGAGGGCGTGGCCAAGGAAGTAGTGGCCCAGTCTCGCTGCGCCGTCGAGATGCCGGGTCGGGATCGGCTCACCCCAGCCGGCCGGGAGGACATCGGCGAGGAACAGCAGGCCAGCGAGACGGGCGATAGCACCGTTGAGTTTGGAGGCCCAGTCGGTCATGTGGGCGAGGTCGGCGTGCGGGGCCAGGCGGGGTTCGAGGCGGCGTTCGAGGTTGAGGACCTCGCGGTCAGCCTCACGGCTCAGCCGCAGGCGCTGGGGCTCGTCGTGGTCGGCGAGGAGCATGACGAGCCTGGTCAGGCGGCTGGTATAGGTCTTGTCGATCGGGGCCGGAACGGCTGGGGCGCCGACCTGGCGGCGGCCGACGGTGTTCTCCGGCAGTGAGTACAGGATCCGGGCGAGCAGGCCTCGGCCGCGAAAACCGGGCATGCGGGCGATGTCCTGCAAGACCTCCGGCTGGAGGGCCAGGCCGAGGGTGAGGGCGGGTGCCTCGACGTGTTCGGTAGGGCGACCCTTGCGGTCGACGCGGAGCAGGTCGCCCGAGTGACCTTTCAAGAACGCTTCGAGGTTGGGTACTCCGCTGCTGTAGCGCCCGGCGATCGTGGAGAAGATCCCGCCTTCTGCAGAGAGCACAGCCAGACGGCCGCGCTGCTCAGCGAGGAGGGATGCGGCGGCTTCCGTAGTGACGTCGTCGGCGATCAAGCGAGGCAGCGCGGGGACGGGCTTCTCGGCTTCGAGGGTGTACTCGGCCGCCGCGTTGAGCGCCTCGGCGCGAGCTGCGGGATCACGCACGTTCGTCGCCTCGATCGTCCGACGCTCGGCCTCCTTCGCGGCCATCTTGCGCGCGAGCTCAGCCTCCACGATCCGCGGACGTGCTTGGTCGATCAGCTGGCGCTCCGCCTCCAGCAGCGGAGCGGTCATCGCGGCGAATACCGCGCTCTTGCGCGAGCCCGGCGGCATCGCGACCACCGTGTAGAGATTCAGCGGCTCCCGCCAGCCCGGGCGGATCTCGATCTCCGCCCGGCCGCCCGCGGCGGTGGAGAGCGCGGCGAGGGCGAGGCAGCCGGGGAGGTCGAGCGGGGTCTGGGTGAACTCGGCGACCGCCATGACCATGTCCGCCACCCACGTCGGCAGTGCATCCACCGGGAAGGGCGGGGCCAGGCGGCGCGGGGCGAGCGGGGTGGGGTCGGCGTCCCAGCCCAGGGCGGTGGGGTGGTCGTCGTTGTGCAGGATGGCGAGGCGGCGGTCGGCGTCGAGGCCGTTGAGGATGTCGTTGGCGGTGCGGCGCCTGGTCACGTCCGCCCCTCCGGGGGTGCGTGGCGGGGGCAACGGATCCCGGCGGTCAGGCCGGAGCGGATCGTGCGGTGCGCCTCCACAGCTGGCAGGCCGATCGCCGCGGACGCTTCGGCGAGGGCTGCGGTGGCCAGACCTTCGGGGAGAAGTCCTCCGCCGACGAGCTGGCCGAGCGCGAACGCGGCTGCATTCAGCGTGTGGTTGCGATGCCCGGGCGCGGAGGCCAGGACGCGGTCGAGCTCGCCACGCAGCGCGGCGGCGGTGTAGGCGGAGCGGCGGCCGACTACGTCGAGCAGCGGAGCGAAACCCGCCCGATTCGGCTGCGCGTCGTCATGCTCCTCGGCGAGCAACCGGGTCAGCCACACGGGAAGCGGCGCGACCCGAGCCTCGGACGCTTGGTAGCGGCGGCCGCGGACCACCGACCCAGCCGCCACCACATAGCCTCCGGCAGCGCGAACATCAACGAGCCACCCGATCCGCGAGGCCGAGTTCCTGATGGTCACGTCATGGGGCGCGCCGTAGTAGAGGTGCTCGCCGCCGCGGCCGGTGCGCACCGAGTACGTCTCCATCGGCGGTGGCACGTCGTGGTGCTCCGCGAGCGCGGCCAGGACGTCGGCGCCGTCGGTGATCCCTGGCCGGTCCCACTGCGGCGGTCGGATGCTGTCGTGCTTGGGCCGGTCCAGGTCGAGCACAACCAGACCCGATGGCCCGCAGGCGATCCCGATCCCGAACGGGCCACGCTCCCACGCCTTCCGGATCCGGACGACGTCCGTGGTCGCGCGGGCCTCCCAGTCCCGGATCACAGGGCGCTTGTCGTTGGGGCGCAACGGGAACACGTGCCAGCTGCGGGCGGCGTGAGACAGGGCGGCGCGCATCAGCTCAGTGGAGGCCATGACCGCTCCCCCGCATCGGCCGATCCGCGAGGTCGGGGCGGCGTGCAATTCTGCAAGCATGCGCGTCACCGAGCGCGACGTCGACCGGATCCCACCGGGCAATCTGCACGTGCCCCGGCGGGATTTCGGCCTGCTCTGGGCCGCGGCCGAGCAGCGCTCCGAGGAGCAGGGAGCTCGCGGGGTCACCGACTACGCCGCGGGCGCGGTGGCGATCACCTGCCGTTGGCTGGCGGTGGCGACGGTCGACGGTCCCGGTGGGCGGCGTCGTCCGGCGTCGGCGCCGATCACGAGTACCTCGCGGACCGCGCAGGAGGAGCTGATCGAGGCCGAGTACCTCGCGGCGGAGACCCTCGCCGCGCGGCCCGCGCCGCCGGACTGGCTGGCCCGTCAGCCGGGCTACCTGGCCGCGGTGTGCGCGACGCTTCGCTGGGCATGGCGCGGCGTCGGCTCTCCCCCAGTGCTTGCCGATCACTGACCCGGTCATTCGCGCTCCAAGACGTAGTCGTCGGTGGTGTCGAGCTCGGCCGTGCGGTCGGGTGGCGGGAACTCCTCGGCCGCGTAGTGGGCGTCGTAGATCTCGCGGGCCTCGATCTCGGCCAGGGCCTGCTGCGCTCGGGTCACGGCGGCCGCGGTCTCGTCCGCGCTCGGGACGCGCACGGCGTCCTCGCCGTGGTCGAGGTCCCGGTCCTGGTCGCGGATGTCCGCTGTGGGCTCGTGTCGCTCGCGGGACGGAACGTCGAGCTCGTACTCCTCGGTGATCTCGCGGTCCCGCTCGTCCTCGACCTGGTCCGCGCGGTGGGCGGCGAGCCATTCCTCGGCGGTGACGGCGGGCTCCGGGGCGGTGTCGGCGTGGCGGAGGGCGAGCTCGGCTCGGGCGCGGTCGCCGGCGGCGCGGGTGGCGGCGGTGTGGGCGAGCCAGCTCGACCGGGCGTCGTCCACCTCTCGGAGCTCGGCGGCACGCTTGTCGAGGACGTCGGCGAGCGCGCAGGCGTCGTGGCTCTCCTGCAGGAGGCGGTCCGGGTCGGTGGCTGTCTCGGCTTCGGCTGCGCGCAGGGCTGCGGTGCGGCGCTGGGCGTCGGCGGCCTGGTGAGTGCCGGCCAGCTCGTTCGCGACATACCGGGGTGCCCACACCGCTTCCCGCTCGGAGGCGCGGATCCGGACGCGCAGCTGTCCGTCGGACATCTCGATCTCTTCGCGGTCGATCTCGGGACGTCCGAGGGAGCGCCAGGCCGCGCGGTAGGCGGCGAACGCCTCCACCTGCCCGGGCGCGGGTGCCGGGCCGAGGGCGTCGGCGTCGCCGGTGTGCCCGCGCATCTCCCTGTATGCCGCGACGGCTCCGACCTCGGACGCCCACTCCCGACGGGCCGTCATCTCCTCGGGCGGCTCGCCGAAGGCGTCGAGCGCCCACCGAGGTGGTTCGTCGGCCGCTTCCAGGCCCAGCTGCCGGGCGCGCGCGTCGGCGGCCTCGGCCAGGTTGTTGAGGTAGGCCTGCCATTCGACGTCGTCGACGCGGGGTGTCCACTCGGCCCAGGTCTGGCCGACTGGGTCGAAGCGGTGCCGCTCGGTGATCCGGCTGTAGAGGACGTTCGTGGCGTTGCGCGCGCCGTCGAGGGAGCGGTCCGCGGCGGCGTCGTGGAGGACCTGGCGGGCGTCGAGACCTGCGAGCTCGGCGCTGCGCAGGACGCGGGTCAAGGATGCGGCGCCGTCCTCGGCGGCGATGCGGGATCGGTCGCGCAGGCTGATCGTGCCGTCCAAGGCGAGTGCGTCGAGCCAGCCGGCGGTGCGCTCGGTGGCGGCTAGCTGGGCGGCGTCGGCCAGTAGCTCGGCGGGGGTGCGGACGTTGTCGGTCTCCGCCGCGGATCGGGTCGCCGTGGCGAGCGCGGAGTGTGTGCCGGTGCGGTCGTCGGGGTCGAGGACGAGTGCCACCGCGGCGACCGGGTCCCGCCGGACGGTCTGGTCCTGGTGTCCGTCGGCGGGGTCGAGTGGTGCGGTCTCGGTGACGACGTGGGCGAGGTTGCTCTCCCGTCCGCGCGACATCCCGACGTAGAGCGCCTGCGGACTGGTGCGTGGGGTGACGACGACGTGGCTGGTGTCGACCATGCGGCCTTGCGCGGAGTGGACGGTGGAGGCGTAGGCCAACGCCACGTTGTCGGCGACGTAGTCGGCGGGCAGGACCATGCGCTCTTCTGCGGCGGCGACCTCGAGCCCACCGTCGTCGCGCACGGCGGTGACGGCGTAGGTCTCCCGGTTGATCGGACCCCGCCGGTTCCCCTCCACGCCAGCGAGGTGCCAGCCGTTCGCGCGGGCCTCGACCAGGTCACCGACCCCGGCGAAGGTGCCCTGCAGGCCGAGCGGGACGCCATGCTCGGCGACGCGGCCCAGCCGCACCAGCTCCATGCGCAGCGAGGCCGAGAGCGCGGCGGCCTGCTCGTTGGTGTCGACGACCAGGAGGGACTGTTTGCCTGCGAGGGTGTCGGCGAGCCAGGCCTGCGCGGCGGCGGTCTCGGCGTGGCCGAGGGTGCCGGAGTCGAGTAGCCGTCCGTTGCGGTGGTAGTCGCGGAGCACGGTCTCGTCGCCGTTGCGCAGCCGCAGGGAGGCGCTGCGTTCCCAGCTGTGTGTGAAGCGGCGGGCGTCCGCGAGCTCGTAGCGGGCTCCGCTGGCCGAGACGAGGTCCATCCCGCCACCCGCGCCTACCGCGGCGAGCTGCTTGTGGTCCCCGACCAGCAGCAGCTTCGCGCCGGCGGCGTCGACGTGGCGGTGGATCGCGGCGAGTGCGGGGGTGTCGGTCATCGCGGATTCATCGACCACGACGAGGTCCCCGGCCCGCAGCCGCCAGGACCGGTCGTCGTCGCGCACTTCGGTGGCGAGTCGCTCCTGGGTGGCGAGCCATCGGGCGACGTTGCGAGTGGTCAGCCCTTCGGCGGCCAGGACGTCGGTCGCGACCTGGGAGGTAGCCAGCCCGAACACGCGACGTTCGGCGGGATCGTCGTGCAGCTCGGGGTCAGCCCAGGCGCGAGCCAGCGCGCCGACGACGAACGACTTGCCCGTCCCGGCCGGCCCGATCAACGACTCGACGCGCGCGCCGGAGGTCAGGACCCCACGGACCGCGGCCGCCTGATCGGGGCCGAGGGAAATGCCGGACTCGCGCAGGCCGTCGAGGAACCGCTGGGCCTGGCGCGGGTGCAGCGCAGCGGCGTCCCGCTCGGTGGTCGAGGCGACGAGAATCCGCTCGATCTTGAGCTGGTCGGGCGTGGAGTACAGCCGTCCACCTGGCGCTTGGTAAGCGGAGTCGCCGTTGGCGAGGCGGAGTTCGGCGGGTAGCGCGGCCTGTCCGGGGCGGTCGCTGTCGAGGGCGACAGCGTGCTGCAGGGCTTCGTCGGCGAGTTGGTCGAGCAGCTGCGCGATGTCCGTCCCGGCAGGTGTTCCGAGATGGTCCGGCAGGGCGGCGTTGACCGCTCGCGTGAGGTCCGAGCGGGTCCAGGTCGCCCGCTTCGTCTGGACGTCCGCCAGCGCCGTCTCGATCACCGCCTGCGGCGACCAGGATTGCGCACTTCGCGAGGCGGGGCGGGCGTCGAGGGCCGCTCGGGCGACACCAGCGAGGCCATCGGCGACCTCGGAGCGCAGCTGGGCGTCGACTCGGTCGAGCAGCTGCGCGCGGGCCTCGCTGTCGTAGGTCTTCGCCTGCCGGGTCGCGAAGGTGGCCTGCCGGGACAGCCGGTCACGCTCCAGGCCATTCGGGGTCCGGCCGAACCGGGCCTCGAAGTCCGCGATCAGCTCCTCGGCCTTCGCGGTGACCGCACGGCGGCGAGAGGAGACCAGCGCCATCGCCTCGGGTGCGACGCCGACGATCTCCCGCGCCTTCCCGTCCGGCCGCATCGCCAGCGCCAGCCCGAGTCCATGGCTCAGGCGCTCCTCCGCGGTCCGCTCGGCGACCGCCGCCGCGCCCGCGCGCCACTTGTGCATCCCGCGCGAGTCCAGCGTGCGCCACTTGCCGTCGGGCGACTCGACGCGGTTGAGGACCGCGTTGTGGATGTGCAGCTGCGGGTCGTGGTCGCGGGAGTCGTGCTGGAAGAAGGAGGCGACGACCCAGTCGTGGGCGTCGACGTAGCGCCCGGCCGCGCCGCCGTGGTGCCCGACGCGGGAGTACCCGGACTTGTCCGAGAGGTACGCGAGGCCGGCGTTGTTGCCCGCCCAGATCGCGTCCTCCACTGCCTGCCGGTAGCGGTCCCACGCCGCGGCCGACTCCGTGTCACCCGCCGCGGCGGCCTTGACCTGTTCAGCCTCGAACGCGGTGTGCAGCAGTGTCACGGACTTCTGAACGCTGAACGTGACGTCCAGGAAGGCCACGTTCCGCCGCGCCAGCTTGCCCGCCTCGACCCGGAGTTCAGCGCGGCGTTCAGCGTCGGCGTGCGGCTCGCGCGTCAGCGCCGCCGCGTACAGCGTGTCCTCCGAGCTGTACTTCCGGCCGCTGTGCCCCAGGGTCGGGATCTCGTCCCAGCGGGACTCGTCGTTGAACGCCTCGTGCCGCGGGTCGAGGAACCGCTCGTAGACGGCCTTCATGTCCCGGGCCTCGACGAGGCCCTGCAGTCCGAGCTGCTCGGCTCCCCGGCCCCACCAGCGCCCCGGAGGCTCGCCCTCGGCGACGGCGCCGGTGTAGTAGTTCTCGCGGCCCGTCGCGACCGCCTTCAACAGGTAGTCGGGGCTGTAGCCGACGGCGATGCTCAGCACGGCGCCCACCGGCCGCAGGCCGCCCGTCGGATCGTGATGCCTTGGTGTGCTCGCGTTGATCTTGGTCGTTTTCGTCTGATTCTGTGCAGTGGTCGGGATCATGGGTGGGTGCCTTCGTCGTCGTGTCGTGCTGGGACGAGGTGGAGTGCGGTGGGTTGGTCGCGGAGGGCTTTGAGGGCCTTGGCTGCGGTGCCTCGGGAGACTCCGGCGAGGTCTTGGAGCTCGGAGACGGTCGGGAGGCGGCCGTGCTCGGCCGCGTGAGCGCGGGCCCGGGTGCGGGCGTGGTCGCGCTGAGGCGACTCGGCGGGCCGTGTCAGTTCAGCCTCGGCAGGTGGCTGTACGGGCTCTGCCTGTACAGCGGGCTGTTCAGCGGGCCGCTGTACAGCCGTGTCATCGGTCAGCAGGTACAGCAGGTGTGCCACCACGGCAGCCGCGACGGCGGGCCAGGCGCCGATGCCGAACCGTACGGCCGGGCTCGCTTCGAGCCCCTGTTCAGCGGCGAGGTACACCGCCTGTGCCAACCCGGACAGTCCAGCCGCCACCACCACGACCGCCCACGCGTACCGGGCCGCCGATCCGGTCAGCCGCGCCGTGGCCGCGTAGGCGACCAGCGCGAGCCCATCGGTGATCAGCGGGTAGAGCCACGCGATCCCGGCGGGGACGCGGGAGGCGACCGCCACCTCGTAGAGCCCGTGTGCGGTGGCCGCGGCCGCCCCGGCGGCGACGGCGAGGCCGGGCAGCCAGATCGCCCGCGCGGTCACGACCGACCGTCCAGCGTGCGGCGGATCGCCGACGGATCCTTCGACGGCGCAGGCTCGGGCGCCTCACCGTCGCGATCACCGCCCCACCAGCGGGCGATGTCCTCGACGACGTCGGCGTTCGACACCTCGGGCGCTGCGCTGTCGACCTGCGTCCAGCCCGGTCGGGCCTGGTGGTTGTCTCGCGAGCACAGCCCGGCGTACTTGTTGATCCGGCGCACGACCCCCGGGCGCAGTCGCTCGTGCCAGTCCCCCGCCAGCGCCACCGACGCCCCGTTGCCCTGGTAGGCGGCCGACCAGGCGTGCATCAGCCACAGCAGCTCCTCGACGACGTCGGGGTGCCAGCACCAGCAGTCCGGGAACCCCTGGGTCGAGTCGCCATAGCGGAGGTAGACCGCCCCGAGCCAGGCCACGAGATCGTCGAGATGAGCCCGGACCTCGGACTCGTCGACGGGCGCCATCAGCCACGACGGTGTCGGCTTCGCTGCCCGGGCGCGGAGCGCGGTCACCGTCTCGGCCAGGTCTGCGAGTAGGCGGGATAGTTCGTCGACGCGCACCGGGATCCCGCGAAGCGTGCCGACCTCGCGGCGCAGCCCCTCGACCTCGCGAGCCAGTCCGGCGACGGCGTCCGGCGGGATCACGACGACCACCCATCGGCCTCGGCGATGTCCGCGTCGTCTGCCTGGTAAACCGGATCAGGACCATGAGCAGCGGCAACGGCATGCCGAGCGCGTTCGAAATCGTCGACCGGCTCGAAGGTCTGAGCACGGGCTGCCCACGTCGTCGTCTGTCGGTCGATGTGCGCGGCGTATCCGGGGCTCTCCTCAGGGTCCGAGACGGCGGCGACGTCGCTCCAGTCCGCGGCGTACTCCGCGGCTCGGTCGCGGGCTTGGGCCGGGGTCTCGCCGCGCTCGTAGTCGACCCACTCGTAGTCGCGGCGGATCTCGGCGACGTCGCCGGTGTCGAGGCCCCACCGGTGGACCGAGTAGCCGAGCCGGTCGCTCGTCTCGTCGAGATAGTCACGGACCATCGCCTCGGCGACCTCGGGCCCGCGCCCGGTCTCGGTGACGAGCTGGTCGATGGCCTCGGCGCGGGTGAGCGGTTCCATGGTCATGCCTCCTCTCGGATGTCGACCACCTGGCCGTCGACGACGAGGGCGTCGCCGGGCAGCCGGTGGGTCCTGGGGCGGGTGAATGCGGGGCCGGGCCAGCCGGGCACCAGCCGTGCGAGCGCGATCCGAGCCGGGGGCACTCGGGCGACCAGGGCGACGATCCGTGCGGCCGCGCGCGGACGACGACGGCTGAATCGGGCCCAGCGCACGTCCCGCCGCCGCCATCCCATCTGCGCGCGCCCGACGACCGGCGCGATCCCGCGCCGGATCACCAGCACCTTCCCGGCGGGCAGGTTCGCGATCTGCGCAGGCGCGAGGACGGGTGTCTTGCGGGTCGTGCGAGCGACAGTCCGCCCGCGCGGATCGAGGGTGTCCGCGGGCTCGTCGCGCTCACCGGTGAGCGTCGACCAGAACTGCAGGTCCTCACGATCCCGGGTGCCGCCGAACACCATCATCGCACCGGCGTTGTTCAGGATCGTCGCAGCGCCGTGCTCGCCGTAGCGCGCCAGCAGCTGCGCCCTCGACTGGATGACGATCAGGATCGTCACCCCACGCCCACCCATGTCAGCGGTCCACGCTTCGAGAGGCACCGGGCAGATCAGTGCCGCCTCGTCGAGCGCCAGGCGCAGCCCCGGGTCAAGGCGACCGCCCGGCTTGGCCGCCGCGATCCGGCGGGCCTCGCGGGCGATGTAGCCGGTCAGGGCGGTGACCAGCGGGGCGGCGTGCGACTCCTCGCCACCGAGCAGGAACACCGTCCCCCGGGTCGTGAGCAGATCCGCGACCTCGAGAGGCCGCGCACCATCAGGTCCGAGGCCCGCGGTCTCCCGGGCCGACGCCGAGGTGAGCCACCCGAGTGTCGGCATGATCGTCGAGGTGATCGAGGTCCGGGTGCGGTCGTTGGTCCCGACGAACTGCTCGAACGACACCCGGAACGCCGGCTCCGGTGAGCGCCGCAGCAGCCCCGTGACCTCCTTGTGCGCGGTCTCCGGGCTCGCGGTCCAGTCCAACACTTCGCGCATCGACCGGTGCCCGAGCGCCGCGGCGTGCAGCAGCGCCTCGAGCACGCGTCGGCCCTGAAGCTCCCAGTACTCCCGGTCTCCCCCGCGCCCTCGTGAGGACACCGCGGCGAGCAAGTCCGCTGCTCGCTCAGCCGCAGCGACGGGGTCTTCGCAGCCGGTCAGCGGGTCGAAGGTGATCGACGAGGCGACGCCGCCCAAGCCGGACGGGTTGAAGGTGAAGACCGGCCCCTTCTCCTCGCGGTACGGAGTGCAGAGGTCGCGGAGGTCCAGCCGGGTGCTCGTGGCCAGGACGGCGCCGGGCGCGTCGATGATCTGCCCGGCGAGCCACCCGGACTTCCCCGACCGCGGGCCGCCGACCGAGACCACGACGTCCTCGACCGACGACCACACCCACTGCGATCCCGACCGGCACAGCCGCACCGCCACCTCGGTGACCGGCAGCGCGAGCAGTTCGCGCCGCGTCGCACCTTCCAGCGAGGGACGGACCGTGCCCGCCTTGCGGAGCATCGCGCCGGAGCCGGCGAACCGGAACACATCGGCCGTGGAGGCCACGCCGGACTTGCGTCGCGACCGCGCACCCCACCGCGACACCGTCGACGACGACCGCGACCACCGATGCCGCACTACAAGCAGCCCGACCACCACGATCGCGACCAGAGCCGGCCACGACACCGCCCGCACGATCGTCACCAGCGGGAACACCGCCATGAGCAGCAGCCCGACCGCGATCCCACGGGCCCGACGAGCCCACGCGATCACCGCGGCGACCAGCAGACCCAGCAGGATCAGCGGGTTCGGGCTGAGCAGGACATCGATGCCGACCATTAGTCGCTCCATCCCGTGTCAGTGCGCCACTTCGTGAGCGAGGCGCCGTGCCGAGCGCACGTCTCGCCGTGCCCGGTCTCCTGGTCGTCGGGGTGTGAGCTGCTGCCGGTCCCGTAGTCGGTGATCAGCTCGCCGCAGGACCCACAGCGCCAGTAGGTCGACGGCGCCTCGAACGACCGCCAGGCAGGCTCCGCGCGGCGACCCTCCACGACCTCGGCGAACGCCGCTTCGGCCCGCGGCTCGTCCGCGGCCCCGTTCGGGAGCCCGAGTGCCTCGCCGATCTCGTCCCACGAGCGACCGGCAGCGCGGGCGTCCCTGGCCCGCTCGACGAGCAGCCCGCGCGCAGCGTTCGCCAGTGCCCGTGCCGCGCGTACCCCTGGCAACGGATCCACCAGACGTCGTCGGGTCAGCATCTGGTAGCCGGGGATCGGCTCGACGATGACCTCCCCGCCGAACTCATCGACGGCGATCCGCTCGGCAAGACGGTGGAGTTGCTCTCGCGCTGCGGTCATCACGCACCTCCTGTGGTCGTTGTTGCGAGAGCTGGTGCTGCGTGCGTCATGCCGAGATCGCCGCCCGCCACCGCTCGACGGTCCGGTCCGTGACCCCGCAGCGCACCGCGACGTCCTGGTTCGACTCGCCGCGCTTGAGCAGCGCGAGCCCGGCCGCGCGGATGTCCTCCCGCGGCGACGGCTGCCGGATCCGGCCCGGCCGCGGCGCGAGGGACTCCGCCCGCGCCGCGCGGCGCTCCTCCGCTGTGAGCCCGCCGGCGATGCCGACGTGGATGTGGGTCGTCGACCATTGCAGGCAGGCGTCCCGCACCGGGCACCGCCCGCATACGGCCTTCGCCGCGGCGATCTGGTCCTCGCACAGCGGGCCCTCCTCGACGACCGGGAAGAAGAGCTCCGGGTCCTCGCCGACACACGCGGCCTGGGCCCTCCAGTCGGCGCTCATCCCTGACCCGCCTGGGTCGTGTCGGTGAGGACCGGCGTGGTGGTGTCGTTGAGCGTCGACATGAACGTCGCGACGGCACCGGGCAGGCCCGAGCCCGCGGGCGTCGCGACGAACAGGACGAGCGCCACGAGCGAGAACACGATCGCGCCGCCCGGGAAGCGGGCCTTGGCGCAGAGGAACGCGCCGACGATGGTGAAGAAGATGAGAACTCCGACGGCTTCCATCACGCCCCCTCGGCGGTGAATGCTGCGGCGTCGACGACGCCCTGGGCGGTCACTGCGGCCTCGGCCATCGCGTCGACGGCTGCAGCCGGGATGATCAGCCGGCCGCGGATCTTGACGGCCGGGAACTCCTTGTCCGCGATGGCGCGGTAGACCGTGACCCGCGACATCCCGAAGATGCGCGCGACCTCCGCCACGCTGTAGAAGCGGGGACGAGCCCCACCTGAATTGGTCCCAGACATGTCCACCTCATCTGTGCAAGCTGACCAACTCAGTAAGGAGCCGGTCTCGATTTCGATCCAGTCGCCCTGCCTCGTGCTGTGGACAGAGCGTCTCCCTGTGGACAGAGGTTGCGACAGATGACTCGGGGTGACACGGGATGACACGCACTCCGGATCAGGGTTGATTTCTGCAGCTCAGAGCGTCATCGTGTAGCTAGAGGAGATCAGGAGGCGTGATGAGCAACAGGCTTGCGGCAGCGCGACGAGAGCGCGGCTGGACCCAGGCGCGACTCATTCATGCCCTCCGCGAGGCCGCCCGAATTCACAATCGTGAATTGCCCAGCTCAGCCAGCCTGAAGCGCCGAATCGCAGCCTGGGAGAACCAGGACAAGGGCATCAGTGAGGAGTACGTCGAGCTGCTCTGCGAGGTGTACGGGAAGACGCCGTTCGAGCTCGGCCTCGCCGTCACCGCGGTCGAGCCGGTCATCGAGCTCGAGGAGATCCCCGCCTTCACCCGTCTCGACGCCGGCCTCGTCGGACTACTGCACGACCAGACCCAGAACATCCGTCTCATGGACCGGCGGCTCGGGGGAGACGCGATCTTCCGCCAGACCCGCGCGCACGTCGACCAGATCGAGTCGCTCGTCCGCTACGCCATGCCGGGCACGCAGCGCGAGGCCGCGGCGGACGCCCTCAGCCAGGCGGCCGCGCTCGCGGGTTGGCAGGCCCTCGACAACGGCCGCCTCGACGAGGCCTGGCAGCTCCACGAGACAGCAGTCTCCGCAGCCCGGGAGTCCGGCGTGGCTGCCGAGCTGGGCTATGCCCGCGCGCAGCAGGCCTATGTGCTCATAGACGCGGGCGAGCACGCTGCGGCACGCCAGCTCATCGGGGCCGCCCGTGCCGAGGCGGGGTCGTCGGTTCCCAACGCGCTCGCCACCTGGCTACTCGCGGCCGAGGGCGAGGCCCTGGCCCACCTCGGCGATCGCGACGGCGCGCTCCGAGTCCTCGACGCGGCCGCGTCGGTCATGCCGGACGTCCCCGACGACGAGCTCCCCTACGTCATGCTCGACGCTGGCCACCTCGCCCGCTGGCGCGGCAACTGCCTCGCCCGCCTCGGCGAGACCAGCGCGATCGACGACCTCACCTCGGCCCTGCTCGCTATGGGCGAAGGACAGTACGGCCGCGCCGAGGTCAGCCTCCGCGTCGACCTCGCGCTCGCCTTCCGCGCCCGGGGCGACCTCACCGAGGCCCGCCTCCACGCCCGCCGCGCCAATGAACTCGCGGGACGCACCGGCTCGCAGCGGCAGCGCCGCAGGATCAAGGACCTACTCGTCGCCTGACTTCGCCCCGCCCAGCGCGAGCAGGTGGAGCAGCCCGACCAGGGATCCCGAGTTCACGATCTTCCCCGTCCGGATCAGCTCGGGGACGTCGCTGAGCGGCAGCCACTGGAACTTGCCCTCGTTCAGCTCCGTCGGGTCGGCGACGAGTTCTGCCCCGCGGGCGAGGTAGACGTGGTGAGCGTTGCGGACCATGCCGATCATGGGCTCGAAAGTCACCAGGTGCTCGATGTTCCGCACCCGGTACCCCGTCTCCTCCAGCACCTCCCGCGCCGCGGTGTCGATCGGCTCCTCGCCCTCGTCGAGCAGACCACCGGGGAGCTCCCAGTTCCAGACATCGGGCACGAAGCGGTGGCGCCAAGACATCAGGACACTCGATCGGACGTCGTTCAAGACGACCGTCATGGCGGCTGGCGGAAGCAACACGGTGTGATGCTCGAAACGCTCACCCGAAGGCGTCATTACGTCCGCTAGACCCACGGTGATCCACGGGGAGGTATAAATCGTCCTCTCGCCATGCACCTCCCAACGGTCGCTCTCCGACGTTTCAGACACCTCTGCCATACGAATTCCTTCACCGCGGATCGCAAAGTTGCATGCGCACTGGGCGCCTCACAACCATCGGCGATACACTCATCCGTCGATATCCAACAACAGCGGCTCCGCCCGGAGCTCGACCTCATTCAAGACCGGCAACGATGCAGCTAATTCTCCATAGAGAGCTGAATGCTGTTCGTCCCTCTCTAGGCTGACACCAATCGAATATCTCTGGCTAGCTCCCGCGAAATCCCACCGGTTCACATTTCTAACGGCAATAACTGGCTCTTCCGGATTTAGAGTGCGAGCGCTCCGCAGTGCAGTAGCGACCGGATCCGATAATTGATCAGGTTGCGGAAGCCCATGGCGTTGCGGCGGAGGGCTTCGAGTCGGCCGTTGATGGCCTCGGT
>NZ_JBEDNP010000018.1:0-100206 GCF_040105315.1 Pseudonocardia tropica | reverse complement strand
CCCCGGGGGGGGCCGGTGCCCCCCCGCCCCGGCCCCCGCGGGCCGGTTCAGAGCAGCGAGGACCAGTAGGTCCAGAAGCGCTGCAGGATCAGCCCGACGACCACCAGGAACCACAGCACCACCGGCACCGCGTGGTAGCCGGCGATCCGGGCGTGCAGCGCTCGCGCGCCGCCGCCGAGGGCGTCCAGGGTCGCGAGCAGCGTGTACCAGAAGATCGGGATCGTCACGGCCCACACGACCATGCAGTACGGGCAGAGCGCGCCGATCCGGTACAGGCTCGCGACGATGAGGTAGTGCACGAAGACGACGCCGAGCGCGGACCCGGCCGTCAGCCCCGCCCACCACCAGCGCGGGAAGCGGGCCCCGGCCAGCAGGGCCGCACCCGTCGTCACCACGACCGCGAACGCCCCGATCCCGAGCAGCGGGTTCGGGAACCCGAAGAACGCCGCCTGCGGGGTCGTCATGACCGACCCGCAGGACAGCACCGGGTTGATGCTGCACGACGGCGTGTAGGCCGGGTCGATCAGCAGCTCGATGCGCTCGACGGTCAGCGTGAACGCCGAGACCAGCCCCAGCACGCCGCCGACGACGAGCAGCCACGGAAGCAACCGCGGCACCGGCCCCGGCACGGCCGGGGCGCCGGTGGTGACGCGGGAGAACTCCTCGGTCCGCGCCGCGGCGGGGACGCTCACCGGCTCACCGCGGCGTCGAGGGCATCGGTGATGTCCTGCACCGAGCGGAGCTGCACCTTCTCGCCGTTGACGAAGATCGTCGGGGTGCCCTCGACGCCGGCGGCGAGCCCGGCGTCCTTGTCCGCCTGGATCTTCGCGGCGGTCGCCGGGTCCGCGACCGCGGCGTCGTAGGCGTTCAGGTCGAGGCCGAGGTCCTGGGCGTAGCCGCGGAACACCGTCGCCGCGTCCGGGGACTCGGACCAGTCGCGCTGGGTCTGGAACAGGCGCTCGTACATCGGGTGGAACGCGCCCTGGGCGCGGGCGGCCTCACCGGCGAGCGCGGCGGCCTCGGCGTTCTGGTGCATCGGCAGCGGGAAGTTGCGGAACACGAACTGCACGCGGTCGCCGTACTGCTGCACCAGCTGGTCCATGATCGGCTGGACCTGGCCGCAGGCGGGGCACTGGAAGTCGGCGAACTCGACCAGGGTGGCCGAGGCGTTCGGGGCGTCGTTGAGGCGGGCGGCGTCGGCGGTGACGAGGCTGTCGGGCGCACCGGCGGCGGCGCCGGTCTCCGGGGTGCCGGGTCGCGTCGCGAACAGCAGCGCGGCCACGATCAGCGCGAACGCGCCGACGACGGCCAGGGAGATCTTGACGTTGCGGGTCATCGGGAGTCTTCCTCCACGGGGCCCGGCGCGGTGGCCGGGTCGGAACGGGTGCGGGGACGCGGTGGCGGGGTGACCGCACGCCTCAGTTGCGGTCCACGCAGAGGTGCTCCACCGGCGACGGCGCGCACAGCGTCCGTTCCGGTGCGGCGGGCGGCGCGGTGCCGGTGTGCCCGGCCGCCAGGACGGCGACCACGGCGACCGGCAGCAGCGACGGGACGGGCACGTCGTCGTCGCGGCGGGGGGCCTGCTCGCAGTCCCCCGCGTGCATGAGCGTGAGCGGGTGCTGCGAGCAGTCCGAGCCGACGACGACCGCCGGGGTGGCGCCGTGGGCGCCCGGTGCGGTCGCGACGGCGGGGCCCGCGCACAGCACCAGGGCCAGGACCAGCAACGTCAGCGGGGCGAGGACGCGCACGTGCCTCACCCACCTCTCCGCTCCGACCACGGCCGGACGCCTCCGGCAGCGCCCACGACGATACCGAGGGGCCCTCGCCGGCCCGGTGCTCCCCCACGGCCCCGCGCGGGTGGTGACCGGCCGCCGCGCCGGGACGCCCGGTCGCCGGGCCGCTACGTTCGGTGCGTGAGCTTCCCCGAGCCCGGCGCGGTGTGGCGCCCCGCCGCGACCACCGAGCGCGCCGTGACCTCCCCGACCGGCTCGTGGACCCGGTTCGCCGCACCCGGCGCGGAGGTCGGTGGCGGGTTCGGGCTGTTCGAGTCGTGGATCCCGGCGGACTCCCCCGGCGCGCTGCCGCACCTGCACACCGGGTTCACCGAGAGCTTCTACGTCCTCGACGGCGCGCTGCGGGTCATGACCGGCGACACCTGGACCGAGGCCGGGCCGGGCGACCTGGTGCACGTCCCGCACCGGGGGGTGCACGCGTTCCGCACCGGCCCGGACAGCGACGCGCGGTTCCTCATCCTGTTCGTGCCCGGCGCACCGCGGGAGCGCTACTTCCGGGGGCTGGCGGAGTTCGCGGCGCGGGCGACGCCGCCGTCGGCGGAGGAGGTCGACGCGTTCGCGCTGACCTGCGACCAGGTCAACCTGCGCGACCACCCGGGCTTCTGAGGGTGCCGACGGCGTCGAGCACCAGGTCCAGGCCGACGTCGAACTCGTCGCCGAAGTCGTAGTCCGGGCCGATCCGCTCCGCGGCGAACCGCGCGAGGTGCGGGTGGGCGCCCTCGGCGAGCCCGTCCACGATCCGCCGGGCGCTGTCGGCCAGGGCGTCGCCGGCGAACGGGATCGCGGCCTCCTGCAGGGCGAATCCGTAGACGAACGCGTCGACCAGCGCGAACGCGTGCCCGGCGGCACGGGCGTCGTAGCCGTCGCACAGCAGCGTGCCGAGCACGGCGTCGTGATGTGCGAGCGTCGCCGGGCCGGGGCGGCGACGGCTGTCCAGCAGGGGCGTGGCCCAGGGGTGGCGGGCCAGCACCGTCCGCGCCGACCGGCAGCGGCGGGCCAGCTCGGGCCGCCACGGCCGGCCCGGCACCGGCGGGTCGATCTCGCCGAAGACCGTGTCGACGAGACCGTCGAGGATCTCGTCCTTGTTCGCCACGTGGTGGTAGACGGCCATCGGTGCGCTGCCCAGGCGCCCGGCGACGGCGCGGATGGTGAGCGCCGCGATGCCGTCGGCGTCGGCGACCTCGGCCGCGGCGGCGAGCACCCGTTCCCTGCTGAGCTGTCGCCGCGTCACGTCGTCCCCTTGTGCGTCTGTCCCGGTAACCCGTACTGTACAACGTACGTTTCGTACTAAGTACAGGAGTGCGTGATGCGAGCTGTGGTGCAGGAGCGGTACGGCACGGGCGGGGTCTGGCGCGTCCGGGAGCTGCCCGTCCCGGAGCCGGGGCCGGGTGAGGTTCTGGTGCGGGTCGCCGCGGCGGCGCTGGACCGCGGCACGTGGCACCTCATGGCGGGGCTGCCGCTCGTGGTGCGCCCGGCCGTCGGGCTGCGGGCACCCCGGGTCCGGGTCCCCGGCCGCGACCTGGCGGGTGATGTCGTGGCGGTCGGTCCCGGCGTCGACGGGTTCGGCCCCGGGGACCGCGTGTTCGGGACCGCCCCCACCGGCAGCCTCGCCGAGTACGCCGTCGCCCCGGCCGACCGGCTCGCGCACGCCCCGGACGGGTGCGGCCCGGAGCTCGCCGCGGCCGTGCCGGTGTCGGGGCAGACCGCCTGGCAGGCGGTGCACCGGGTCGGCCGGGTCGCGCCGGCCTCATCGGTGCTGGTGCTGGGCGCGTCCGGTGGAGTGGGGACCTTCGCCGTGCAGATCGCCCGGGCCGCCGGCGCGACGGTGACCGCGGTGTGCCGCTCCGGGTCGGTCGGGCTCGTCCGGTCCCTGGGTGCGACCGACGTCGTCGACCGGACGACGACCGACGTGTTCGGCCTGGGCCGCCGGTTCGACGTCGTCCTCGACATCGGCGGCAACCCGTCCGCGGCCCGGCTGTGCTCGGTGCTGGCGCCCGGCGGGACGGCGGTGCTCGTCGGCGGCGAGCGCCCGGACGCACGGCTGACCGGCGGCTACGGCCGGCTGCTGCGCGCGGGGGCGCTCTCGCCGTTCCTGCGCGGGCGGCGGCTCGCCGTGCTGGTGGCCGACGAGAACGCCGCCGACCTCGCCGCCCTGCGCGGGCTCGTCGAGGCCGGGGAGCTGGCTCCGGTGGTCGACCGGACCGTCGGCCTCGACGACGCGGGCGCGGCGATCGAGCGGCTGGCCGCGGGCCGGGTGCGGGGCAAGATCGTGGTGCGGGTGACCGGGCCGTCCACCACGGACGCGGTGGGTGACGGGGCGCCGGGGCGGCCCGGGGTCAGCTGACCAGGCCCGCCCGGAACGCCAGCGCGACGAGCTGCACCCGGTCCCGCGACTGCGTCTTGGCGAGCAGGTGCCCGATGTGGGTCTTCACCGTCGCCTCGGAGACGACGAGGTCGGCCCGGATCTCGGCATTGGACCGGCCGTCGCCGACGAGGACGAGCACCTCCCGCTCCCGCGGGGTCAGCTCGTCCAGCGCGGCGAGTGCGTCCGCCGACGGCTCCGCGGCGGCCGGCTCGGGTGCGGTGAGCAGCGGCCGGGTGGCGCGCAGCAGCCGCCGGGTGGAGACGGGGTCGACGACCGAGTCGCCGCGGTGCACGGTGCGGACGGCCCCGATGAGGTCCTGCGGGGACACGTCCTTGAGCAGGAAACCGCTGGCACCGGCGGCGATGGCCTCGGTGACGGACTCGTCGAGGTCGAAGGTGGTGAGCACCAGGACCCGCACCCCGGGGTGATCGGCGACGACCCGGCGGGTGGCGGCGATGCCGTCGAGACGGGGCATCCGCACGTCCATCAGCACGACGTCGACCTCGGTGCGGTCCAGCTCGGCGAGCGCGGCCTCGCCGTCGCCGGCCTGGGCGACGACGGCGAGGTCGTCGCAGGAGTCGAGCACCATCGCGAAGCCGGTGCGGACCAGCTCCTGGTCGTCGACGAGCATCAGTCGTACGGGGTTCACCGTTCTCCTCGGGCCGGGGGTGTGAGGGGCAGGCGCAGCCGGACCGTCCAGCCGCCGTCGACGTGCGGGCCGGCCTCGACCGAGCCGCCGTGCAGGGCGGCCCGCTCCCGCATGCCGGTCAGGCCGTGGCCGCCGCGCGGCGGGGTGGGGACGGGGCCGCGGGCGCCCTCGTCGTGGACGCGCACGGTCAGCTCGTCGGTGGTCCACCGCAGGTCGACGTGGGTGGGCACGCCGGGCCCGGCGTGCTTGACGACGTTGGTCAGCGACTCCTGAACGATCCGGTAGACGGTCAGGCCGGGACCGGTCGGGAGCTCCCGCGGGGTGCCGACGGTCCGCAGGTCGACCGGCAGCCCGCCGGTGCGGACCTGCTCGACGAGCGCGGGGACGTCGCCGACGCCGGGCTGCGGACGCGCCGGGTCGGTGTCGGTGTCGCCGTCCGGGCCGGTGTCGCGCAGCATCGACAGCAGGCCGCGGACGTCGGACAGCGCGGAGCGGCCGGTGGTCGCGATGCCGGAGAGCACCTCGACGGCCTTCGCCGGGTCGCGCTGCGCGGCGAACTGGCCGCCGTCGGCCTGGGCGATGATCCCGGACAACGAGTGGGCGACGACGTCGTGCACCTCGCGGGAGATCCGCGACCGCTCGGCCAGCAGCTCGAGGCGGACCTCCTGGCGGCGGCTCTCCTCCAGCAGCCGGTTGCGTTCGCGCAGGTCCAGGGTGCGGCGGTGCGCGGCGCGGCGCAGCGACCCGAGCAGCCACACCAGCACGGGGACCATCGCCATCACCCCGGCCAGGGCCAGCACGGTGAGCGGGGTGGCCCCCGGGAGCTGCAGTATCGACGTCGGCGGACGCAGCAGGAACGGCCCGAACATCCCCAGGGTCAGCACGACCGGCGCCAGCCACCCGGCCCAGCGGGGCCCGTAGGCGACGGCCGAGTAGCCCATGACCAGCGACGGCAGCAGGTACGCGGGGTGGACGGCCGGCTCGACGACGGTGCAGACGAGGGCGACCGCGGCCGTGGCGGACGCGGCCGGCATCGGGAGGACCCGGCGCAGCGGGACGGGCAGGGCCGCGAGCACGGCCACGACGAGGGCCACGATCCGGACGTCCGACCGGACCTTGCCCTCCAGGGTCCAGCTGACCGCGACCCAGATGAGCAGGGCGGCCAGCACGGCGTCGACGACGACCGGGTTGCGGCGGCCGAGCGCCACCGCGCGCTCGACGAGGGTCGGGGCCTCCGACGGGGTGGAACGCAGGGTGGGCAGGCTCCGCAGGGAGTCCCACACCCGTGTCGCGATGCTCATCGCGCCTCCCCCCGCTCCGGCCCCGATGATCCCCGGTACCCGATCGTGTCGGCCGCCCGGCCCGTCGTCGTGCTGTCCATGTCCCCAGCCTCGCGCGGGGCGGCCCCGCCGGGCATCGGAGCGGGGTCCGATCCCGGTCTCCGACCGTGGGCGGAGAACCGGCCGCGCGCACGGAGACGCTGTGCACCAGCGGTTCCGGCGGACCGCGCCCGACGAGCCCGCGCCAGGCCCACGCGGAGGCCACGGCCGGGCCCGCGACCAGCGCCGTCGCCAGCACCGTTCGAGCGCGTGCACGAGCCCGGCGGGCGAGGTGAGGTCGGACAGGTGCACGGTCGCGCCGAGCACCGCCTGCCCGTCGGCGTCGGTGGTGGACCCGGACCGGGCGCGCAACACCCGGGACAGCAGCGGCCCGGCGACCGCCCGGACCGCGGCGGCGACCGCGAGCGCCCGGGCCGGGGCGAACGGCACCGGCGGGAGCAGCCAGGACGACCCCGCGGCGACGGCGACGTGCGCGACGATCATGCCGGGCACGGCGGGGCCGCGGGCGGCGTCGAGACCGTCCGTCCGGGCGCGGCCCCGGACGGTGCCGGCCGGAGCGGCGCGGGCCGGGACGGTGCCGGTCGCGCGGCCACGACCCGCTGTCCGGTCCGGCGGTGGCGCCGACGGTGGGCCGGGGCCGGTCTGTCGTGGTCATGCCGCAACGGTGCGGGCCGGGGCGGCCCGGCGCGTCGGAGCGGGGAACGATCTGCGCCGTCCGACCACGGTCGTAGGCTCGCCGTCGTGAGCGACCCCTTCTCCGTGATGGTCGAGGACGAGCGCATCCAGCTGGCCGCGTTCGTCGAGGAGTACCGGACGCTGATCGCCGGTGTCCTCGACGGCCTGACCGAGGAGCAGGCGCGACGGCGGCTGGTCCCGTCGGCGACGACGCTGCTCGGGCTGGTGCGGCACGCCGCGTTCCTGGAGTCCGTCTGGTTCGGGACGGCCGTGTCCGGCGCGTCGCGGGCGGAGCTGGGGATCCCGGACACGGTCGAGGAGTCCTTCCTCCCCGGCGACGACGAGACCGTCGACTCGGTCCGCAGGCACTACCTGCAGGTGTGCGAACGGTCCCGGGCCGCCGTCGTGGGGCTCGGGCCGGACGACACCGTGTCCGGACGCGGCTACCCGATCACGGTGCGCTGGCTGCACCTGCAGGTCCTGCGCGAGCTGGCGCACCACTGCGGGCACGCCGACATCCTGCGGGAGCAGGTGCTGGCGGCGGGCTGAGTCGCCCGCCGCGCACGTCCGTCGGCCCTCCGGGGGTCAGGAACCGGGGCCGGGTGGGGGCGTGGTGCCGCGACCGCCGGTGCCCGCGCCGCCGTCCGGTCCGGTGCCGGTCGCCTCCGGGGCACCGTTCCCGGTGCCCGTGCCGGACCCCGACCCCGGCCCCACCTCTGGTGCGGTGCCCGGACCGGAGGTGGGGCCGGATCCCGCCGTGGGCTCGGGAACCGGCGCGGTGCCGGGTCCGGCTCCGCCGTCGGAGGGCTGTCCCGTGCCGGAACTGCCGGGGTCCGACGGGGGCGTGTCCGCACCGGGTGTGCCGGGCCCGGCCGGGCCCGTACCACCCGGCGGGGTGCCGGGCGTCCCCGGCGTCGTACCCCCGGCCGGGGCGCCGGGCGCTGCCGGGACCGTCCCGGAACCGCCGGGCGCCGGAGCGACCGGGCTACCCGGGCCGCCCGGGGCGGGTGCAACCGGTGCCGGCGGAGCGGCGGGTGCCGCCGGGGCGCGGCCGGCGCCCGGCGCCGGGCGCGCTGCCGTGGGGTCGGCCCGCCGCTCCCCCGGGCCCGCGGACGGGTCCGGGCGGGACGCGCCATCGCTGTCCGGGTCGGACCGGTGCCGCTCCGGCGACACGGCCCGGTCGCGCTCCCCGGCCCCGGCGGCGCCCTCGGGCACTGGGACGAGAGGAGCCGGGGCCCCCGGGAGGCCGGCGGTCACCCCGTCCGGGCGGGTCACCGCCGTCGGGTCGGTCGCGCCGGGCCAGCCCGCGCCGTCGCTCTGCCGGGAGGCCAGCGCGACCGCGCCCGCGGCCGCACCGGCGGCCGCGAGCAGCGACCCGACCAGCACCACGGCGGTGAGTCGGGGCATCGGGCGCGGCGTGACCGCGGGGACACCGTGCAGGGTCGGGTCGGGGCCGGTCGTGGGCGGCCGGGGCGGGGCTCCGTCGGGCGGTGGGACGGCCGTCGCTCCGGTCGCGCCCGTCCCGGTGATGCCCGGCGCGGCGGCCGCGGGTGCCGTGGACCGCGTCGCGCCGTCGGGTTCGGTGGCCGCCGGTGCCTCGCTCGGGGTCGACGGGATCGTGTCCGGGTCGGCGGGCACCGTCGTCCCGCTGTCCGGTCCCGTGGAACCGCCGTCCGATCCGGTGGAGCCGCTGTCCGGCGCGGTCTGCCCGCTGTCCGGCGAGGTGGAACCGCTGTCCGGCACCGGGGGTTCCGGCGTCGCGACGCCCGGGGGCGCACCGTCCGGCACGAGGGCGCCGGACGGTGGGGCACCCGGGTGCTCCGCGCCCGGATCCGACGCCTGCGGGTCCGGGTCGGCGGACCCCGGCGCAGCGGCGTCCGACGTCGCGGACCCCGGTGCCCCGGGGCCCGGACGTGCCGGGGCCGGGGTTTCCGGCCACGGGGTTTCCGGGGACGGGGTTGCCGGCGACGGGGTTGCCGGCGACGGGGTTGCCGGCGACGGGATTGCGGCGCCCGGGCCCGCGGACACCGGGGCGGCAGGGGCCGGGCCGCCGGGCACCGGACCACCGGGCGCGGGCCGGCGTCGCGTCCCTCCGGCCCCGAAGGACCCGATGTCCGGGGGACCGGGCTCGTCCGCGGGCGGTGCGGCGGGCGGGGCCACCCCCAGGAACGGCGACGTCGGCCGCAGCGGGGGCCGCGGTGGCGGTGGCCGGGACGGTCGCCGCGCCGGTCGCCCCACCCGGCCACCGGTGGCGGGGTCGGTGCCGGTGTCCGGACGCCTCGCCGCCCCTGCGTCGTCCGCGCCCTCACCATCGGTGTGGTCGGCGTCCCCCTGCCTCGACACGAGGCCCCCTCTCCGCACGGCGTGCGCGCGATTGTCGAGCCCCCGGACCCCGCACTCCAGGCACCGCGACGGACGTGCACCCGTCCGAGGACGCGGACCGCACGGCCGGGTGACTCCGTCCGGACGGGCCCGCCGGTCCCGGACCGTCGGTTCACCTTCTGCGACGCACGGTGATCGGTAAGGGTGGCCTTCGCCTCGGATGCTCGCCCGGGGCGCGCGATACCGCTGGTTACAGGTACGTTCGGTCACGATTGAGTGGGCCGTCCGGGTGAGTCCGGACTGTTCGTCGAGGTGAGGAGGGGAGGTCGGGTGTCCGTGGCCGATCGGAGGGTGACCGTCCCGCACCACGGTGCGGGCCGGTCGACGACGACCGCCGACCCACTGCGCGAGGCCCTGCGCTCCCGTCACGACCGCGCCGCGACCGACGTGCGCGTCGCGGGACGCAGCGGCGACATGCCCGCGCTGCTGGACGCGACCCGTCGCGTCCAGCAGGTCCTCACCACCGCCCGTCGCGACCTCGGCCCGGACGACGCCGACACGCTCGTCGCCGAGGGGAGCCTCGCCGTCGCGCTGCTGCTGGGCTACGACCGCACCGGCGGGCTGGAGATCGCCACCCGCAACCTCGCCGCCCGCGAGGCGCTGCTGGGCCCGGACCACCCGGCGTCGCTCGCGGCCGCCGACGCCCTGGCCGCGGCCCACCGGGTGACCGGCGACGCCGAGGAGGCGGTCCGCCGGCACGAGGACGTGATCACCCGGCGGGCGCGGGTGCTCGGCGGGACCCACCCCTGCACGATCGCGTCCCGGGCCGCGCTGGCGCTCGCCCGTGCCGACACCGGCGACCTGCGCGGCGCGGCCGGGCTGCTCGCCGCGACGCTCGAGGTCGCCGAGCGGGTGCTCGGCGCCGGGCACGCGGTGACCGACGACGTGCGGGAGCTGCTCACCGACTGCCGCGCCGCCGCCGACACCGCGGGGCGCGCCACGGCACCCACCGCGGAGCCCGCCGTGCGACCGACCGCGGAGCCCGCCGTGCGACCGGCCGCGGAGCCCGCCGACGGTCCCGCCGAGCGGCCCGACGGGGAACCCGCCGACGGTCCCGAGCCGCCCACGGGCGTCCTGCCGCGGATGCGCCCGCCGTCCGGGGAGCCCGAGCCCCCGACCGGCGTCCTCCCGGTGATGCGCCGTCCGCCCCGGGACGCCGAGCCCGCGACCGGGGTCCTCCCCCGGACCCCCGACCCGCGCGAGGAGACCCTCCCGCTGTTCTTCGACCGGCCCTCCGGCCCGCTGCCCGTGGTGCGCTGACCCGGCCCGACGTCACGGACCCACCGGTGCGGATCGACCATGGGTGGCCGGTGTCGTCATCGTGGGCGGGTCCGACACCGGTGTCGGCGACCACGAGGTGGACCGGCCCGTGGGCAGGACGGACGACCGGACGGTGCTCGTCACCGGGGCCGGGCGCGGCATCGGCCGTGCCACCGCACTGCGGCTCGCCGGGGAGGGCGCCCGGGTCGCGGTCACCGACCCCGACGGCGACACCGCCGCCGCGACGGCCGCGGAGCCGGGCGCGGACGGGACCGCGTACACCCTCGACGTCGCCGGCCCGGACGCGGTGCGCGACACCGTCGAGCGGGTCCCCGGCGACCTCGACCGGATCGACGTGCTGGTCGACGACGCCGGCCGGGACGAGGTCGGCGCGTTCGTCGACTCCGACCCGGCCGACCGGGACCGGATCGTGCGGATCGACCTGTTCGGGGTGCTGCACACCGCGCACGCCGTCGTCCCGCACCTGATCGCGCAGGGCTCCGGGACGGTGGTGAACCTCGCCCCGGAGGCCGGCCGGGTCGGGTCCAGCGGCGAGGCGGACCACCCCGCCGCCACGGGCGGGGTCGTCGCGTTCACCAGGACCCGCGCCCGCGAGGTCGCCCGGCACGGCGTCCACGTCGACTGCGTGTGCCCCGGCCCCACCGACACCGCCCTGTCCGCCGACGTCGTCGCGGGGAACGACCGGCTGCGTGACGCCCTGGTGAAGGCGATCCCCTTCCGCCGCCCGGCCCGCCCCGAGGACGTCGCCGCCACCGTCGCCTTCCTCGTCTCCCCCGACGCCGACCACCTCACCGGGCGGACCGTCAGCGTCGGCGGCGGCCTGTCCATGCTCCGACCGCAGCCCCCGGGAGGACCCCATGACCCTCGACCCGAGCACCTACACCCAGCTGCGGTTCGAGCGCCGCGACGACGGCGTCCTGCTCATCACCATCGACAACCCGGCGAAGTACGACGCCGCCGACGAGGTCCTGCACGGCGAGCTCGCCCGGGTCTGGCGGGACGTGTCGTCCGACGCCGCCACCCGGGTCGCGGTGATCACCGGGGCCGGGCGGGCGTTCTCCGCGGGCGGGGACCTCGGCATGGTCGAGCGGATGGCCGGCGACCACGAGCGCGTCGCACACATGCTCCGGGAGATGTCCGACCTGGTCTGGAACATCATCGACTGCGAGAAGCCGGTGGTGTCGGCGATCAACGGGGTCGCCGTCGGGGCCGGGGTGGTCGTCGCGCTGCTCGCCGACATCGCGATCGCCGCCGAGGACGCGAAGCTGGGCGACGGTCACGTGCGGCTCGGCGTCGCCGCCGGGGACCACGCCGCGATCATCTGGCCGCTGCTCGCCGGGATGGCGAAGGCCCGCTACTACCTGCTGACCGGCGAGATGGTCACCGGCGCCGAGGCCGAGCGGCTCGGGATGGTCGCCAAGGCGGTGCCGCGCGAGCAGGTCCTCGACGAGGCGCTGCGGGTCGCGCACGCCCTGGGCACCGGCTCCCAGCAGGCCATCCGGCTCACCAAGCGGGCGCTGAACTCGTGGCTGCGCAGCGCGGGACCGGCGTTCGAGCAGTCCGCCGCGTACGAGATGTCGACCTTCATGGGCCCCGACGTGGTGGAGGGCGCCGCCGCGCTGCGCGAGAAGCGTCCCCCGAACTTCCCCTCGGCACGGGGCTGACCCTGGGGCAGGGTGGGTGCACGCGCGTCCCACCACACGCCAGGAGCACCACCGTGACCCTCACCGGATCGCCCGCGGAGACACCGCCCACCGACCCGGCAGGCCGCCCGGCCCTGCACGCCCTGCACGACCGGCTGGCCGCCGCGGTCCGGCCCGCCGCCGTCGCCAACCGGGCGATCGACCGGCTCCGGATGGCGCACGACGCCTCGCACTTCGCCCGCACCCCGGCCGCGGTGGTGACGGCGTCGAGCGCCGCCGAGGTCGCGGCGCTGTTCCGCGCCGCGGGCGGGGTGCCGGTGACCTTCCGCTCGGGCGGGACGAGCCTGTCCGGCCAGGCCGTCACCGACGGCGTCCTCGTCGACGTCCGCCGCCACTTCCGCGGCATCGAGATCGAGGGCGACGGCGCCCGGGTGCGGGTCGGGCCGGGCGCGACCGTGCGCTCGGTCAACACCCGCCTGGCCCGGTACGGCCGGATGCTCGGTCCGGACCCGGCCAGCGAGGTCGCCTGCACCCTCGGCGGGGTCGTCGCGAACAACTCCTCCGGCATGGCCTGCGGCACCGCCGCGAACAGCTACGCGCTGCTGGACTCCGTCGAGCTCGTCCTGCCCTCGGGCAACACCCTGGACACCGGGGCGCCCGGCGCCGACGACGAGCTGCGCGCCCGCGAGCCCCGGCTGTGGGCGGGCCTGGCGCGGCTGCGCGACCGGCTCCGCGGCGACGCGGCGCTGCGCACCGAGATCGAGCGCCAGTTCTCGCTGAAGAACACCATGGGCTACGGCCTGAACTCCTTCCTCGACCACCACGACCCGGTGCAGATCCTGGCCCGGCTGCTCGTCGGCTCCGAGGGGACGCTGGCGTTCCTCGCCTCGATCACCATGCGCACCGTGCCGGTGCTCGCCCACACCCGCACCGGGCTGCTGGTGTTCGACGACCTCGCCGCCGCCAACCGCGCGCTGCCCGGCCTGGTGGACTCGGGCGCGGCGACGATCGAGCTGCTGGACGCGACGTCGCTGCGGGTCGGTCAGGGCGATGGGGCTGCAGTCGACGCCGTCCCCTTCCTCGGTTCGCTGACCGTCGACGAGCACGCCGCGTTCCTCGTGGAGTACCGCGGGCACACCGTCGACGAGGTCACCCAGCTCGCCGGGGACGCCTCCGGGCTGATCTCCGGGCTGCCGCTGCGGGGCCCGCGGGAGCTGTCCGCGGACCCGGTCGCGAAGGCCGGGCTGTGGAAGCTGCGCAAGGCGCTCTACGCCAAGGTCGCGGGCGCCCGCCCGCCGGGCACCGCGGCGCTGCTGGAGGACGTCGCCGTACCCGTCCCGGACCTGCTCGCGACCTGCGAGGGCCTGATCGCGCTGTTCGCGAAGCACGACTACGACCACGCCGTGATCTTCGGGCACGCCAAGGACGGCAACGTCCACTTCATGCTCACCGAGGACCTCGACGACTCGGGCACGGCGGGCGGCCGGGACCGCTTCGGCCGGTTCACCGACGACATGGTCGACCTCGTGCTGGCCCACGGCGGGACGCTCAAGGCCGAGCACGGCACCGGCCGGATGATGTCGCCGTTCGTCCGCCGCCAGTACGGCGACGAGCTCTACGAGGTCATGCGGGAGATCAAGCGGCTCTGCGACCCGCAGGGGATCCTCTCCCCCGGCGTCGTCCTCGACGACGACCCGACCGCGCACCTGGCCGGCCTCAAGTCCGCCCCGCCCGTCGAGTCCGAGGTGGACCGCTGCGTGGAGTGCGGGTTCTGCGAGCCGGTCTGTCCCAGCCGCGACCTGACCACCACCCCGCGGCAGCGGATCGTGCTGCGCCGCGAGATGGCCGCCGCCCGGGCCGCGGGCGACGAGGCCCTGCTCGCCGAACTGGAGGCCGACTACGCCTACGACGGCGTCGACACCTGCGCCGTCGACGGCATGTGCGGCACCGCCTGCCCGGTCCTGATCAACACCGGTGACCTGGTGCGACGGCTGCGCGGCGAACGCGACCACGGCGCCGCGGGCGCGGGCTGGACCCTCGCGGCGAAGCACTGGGGCGCCACCACCCGGGCCGCCGGGCTGGCCCTCACCCTCGCGCGGGCCGTGCCCGGCGCCGCGCCGGTCTCGGCGGCGCTGCGCCGGGTCGCCGACCCCGAGCAGGTCCCGCAGTGGAGCCCCGACCTGCCCCGCGGCGGCGGGCACCGGGTCCCCGGCGGGCTGGTGTCCACCGATGCCGACCTCGTCCTGTTCTCCTCCTGCACCGGCGCCGTGTTCGGCTCGGCGGGCCCCGGCGCGGGCGAGGCGTTCTCCCGGCTCTGCGCTCGGGCGGGGCTGCGGGCGAGCGCGCCCGCCGACCTGGGGTCGCTGTGCTGCGGCACGCCGTGGAAGTCCAAGGGGCTCGCCGACGGCGCCGCCGCGATGGCCGAGCGGGTCCTGCCCGCGCTGTGGACGACGACCCGCGCCGGGGCGCTCCCGGTGGTGTCCGACGCGTCGTCGTGCACCGAGGGGCTGCGGGTGACGGTCGCGTCCGGCCCCGAGCGCTACCGCGGCCTGCGGGTGCTCGACGCCGTCGAGTTCACCGCCGACCGGATCCTGCCCGCGCTCACCGTGCCCGCCCGGCTGGCCCGGCTCGTGCTGCACCCGACCTGCTCGGCCACCCAGCTCGGCCTGCTCGACCCGCTGCGACGCCTGGCCGGTGCCGTCGCCGACGACGTCGTCGTCCCCGACTCGTGGAGCTGCTGCGGGTTCGCCGGGGACCGCGGGATGCTGCACCCGGAGCTGACC
Organism: Pseudonocardia tropica; assembly: GCF_040105315.1. Lineage (NCBI taxonomy): Bacteria > Bacillati > Actinomycetota > Actinomycetes > Pseudonocardiales > Pseudonocardiaceae > Pseudonocardia > Pseudonocardia tropica. Next base: position 85,295 of record NZ_JBEDNP010000018.1, on the reverse strand, counting down.
GCGGCGGCCACCGCCCCGCAGGCGGGGGAGCTCGCCGGTATCGACGCCGACGCCCACGCCTCCTGCAACCGGACCTGCGAGCTCGGCATGAGCCGCGCGACCGGTCGTGACTACGAGCATGTCCTGGAGGTGCTCGAACGGATGACGAGATGAGCGACTCTCGTGATCCTGGCACGACCGTCTCGGTCACGTCCTTGTTTAGGACCCGGTGAACCGGGGATGAGTGTCGGTGATGCGCGCCTTCGTGGGGGCGGCCCGCACCCGGAGGGAGTCCATGACCGTGACCGTGGTGACAGGTGGGGCCGCGGCGAACGCCGTGATGGCGATCGTGCGGATCGAGGCGCCCGCGGGCGTCGAGGCCGACGTCGTGGAGGCCGAGTTGACCCGCGCCCTGTACACGCACCGCAAGCGTCCGATGACCGTCGAGCTGTCCCTGGCCGACGGCACGGGGCCCTGGCCGCGGCGCGGACCGGCCCGGTACGCCTTCGTCGCCGTGCTGACCATGTCCGGGCACTCGGACCCGGAGCGGCTGGCCGCACGCATCGAGAAGACGGCCCGCAAGGCCATCCGGCGCCGCTTCGGCCGCCCGGCCACCGCCGAGGTCCGCACCGAGATCTCCGGCGCCGAGGCGGGCGCCTACTGGTTCAGCGTGCGGGGCACGCCGCACCGGCAGTTCTGACCCCGCGGCGGGGTCGCGGCGTGAGACGCGACACCGCTGTGTCCGTTCGGGTGCGTCCGTGCCGCATCCTGTGTGCCGCCGCCGGCCCGGGCGGGAGCCGACGAGACGGGGAACGACCACCGTGCTGACCATCCTCACCGCCGAGATCGGCGGTTGACCGCCGCCGCACCGCCTCCCCTCGTGGAGGCCGGCCCGAAGGGTCTCCGCACCGGAGCGCTGGGCCTGTGGGGCAACACCGTCATCGGGCTCGGCGCCACCGCGCCGGCCTACAGCCTGGCCGCGACGCTCGGCTACGTCGTCCTCGCCGTCGGCGAGAAGGCGCCCGCGATGTTCCTCGTCGCGTTCGTGCCGATGCTGTTCGTCGCCGTCGCCTACCGCGAGCTGAACCGCGCGGTCCCCGACTGCGGGACGACGTTCACCTGGGGCACCAAGGCCTTCGGGCCCTGGGTCGGGTGGATGGGCGGCTGGGGCGTCGCGGTGTCGGCGATCATCGTGCTGGCCAACGTCGCCGAGATCGCCGCCGTCTACACCCTGCGTGCGCTCGGGTTCGCCACCGCCGCGGAGAACACGCTGGTCAAGGTCGGCGTCGGGGTGCTGTTCATCCTGGTCATGACCTGGGTCAGCCACCGCGGGATCGTGCTGTCCGAGCGGTTCCAGAACGCGCTGATCGTCTTCCAGATCGTGGTGCTCGCCGTACTGGCCGCCGGGGCGCTGTGGCTGGTGTACTCCGGCGACGCCGGCCCGCAGGCCGTGCTGCCGAGCTGGAGCTGGTTCGACCCGACCGGGATCTCCGGCTCCGCCGCCGCGCAGGCGCTGATCCTCTGCATCTTCGTCTACTGGGGCTGGGACGCCTGCCTGGCCGTCGGCGAGGAGACCCGCGGCCCGACGAGCACCCCGGGCCGGGCCGCGCTGCTGGCCACGGTGATCCTGCTGGCGATCTACGTCGTCGTCGCCGTCGCGGTGGCGTCCTACGCCGGGTTCGGCGCGACCGGGATCGGCCTGGCGAACCCCGAGCACTCCGAGGACGTGCTCACCCTGCTCGGCGCCCCGATGGGCGGCACGGCGCTCACCGCGGTGCTGCTGCTGACCGTCGCGGTGTCGGCGGCGTCGTCGACCCAGACCACGATCCTGCCCACCGCGCGCGGCGCGCTGGCGATGGCCGTCTACGGGGCGGTCCCGCGCCGCTTCGGCGGCGTCCACCCCCGCTACGCGACGCCCGGGTTCGCCACCGTCGTCATGGGGCTGTCCGCGGTGGTGTTCTACCTGGTGCTGGGGCTGGTCAGCTCCGACGCGCTGCTCGACACCGTCGCCTCGCTCGGCCTGGCCGTGGCGTTCTACTACGGCATCACCGCCTTCGCCTGCGTCTGGTACTTCCGGCGCACCCTGCTCCGCTCGCCGCGCGACCTGCTGCTGCGCGGTCTGCTGCCGCTGCTCGGCGGCGTGGTGATGGTGTGGGCGTTCGTGCAGAGCTCGGTCGACATGCTCGACCCCGCCTACGGCGAGACCTCCTTCGGTCCGGTCGGCGGGGTGTTCGTCATCGGCGTCGGCATGATCGCGCTCGGGGTGCCGCTGATGCTGGCCTGCGCGGTGCGGCGCCGGCCGTTCTTCCGCGGGGAGACCCTCGACGAGAACACCCCGGTACTGGTCCCGGAGACCGGCGAGCCGCCCTACGGCGGGTCCTAGCCCCACGGGTGGGGGGCACTCATGGAGCATAGGACCGGCCGCACCGGTCCTGAGCTCCATGAGTGCACGACCGGGGACGGGGTGCGCCACCACCACCCGGTGGACGATGATCGGGCCGGTGAACGCCCGCATCCTGCTCGTCGAGGACGACCGCACGATCGGTGACGTCCTGCGCGGCAGCCTGACCGGGCACGGCTACGACGTCCGGTGGGAGCAGGCGGGCGGCCCGGCGCTCGCCGCGGCCGGGCACACCCCGTTCGACCTGGTCCTGCTCGACCTCGGGCTGCCCGACCTCGACGGCGTCGAGGTGTGCCGGCGGCTGCGCACGCTGCGCCCCGACGCGGTGCTGGTCGCGCTGACCGCCCGGACCGCGGAGATGGACGTGGTGCTCGGCCTCGAGGCCGGCGCCGACGACTACCTGACCAAGCCGGTGCGCCTGGCCGAGCTGCTCGCCCGCATCCGGGCGCACCTGCGACGGGCCGGCGGCGACCGCACCGAGGACGTGCTGGAGGTCGGCGACCTGCGCGTCGACACCGGGGCCCGCCGCGCCACCGTCGCCGGGCGGGAGCTGGGCCTGCGCACCCGCGAGTTCGACCTGCTCGCCCGGCTCGCGAGCGACCCGGACACGGCGCTGAGCCGCGAGGTGCTGATGACCGACGTGTGGGACGCGCACTGGTTCGGCTCCACCAAGACCCTCGACGTGCACGTGGCCGCGGTGCGCCGTCACCTCGCCGCGCACGACGGCCCCCGGGTCCCGGTGATCACCACGCTGCGCGGGCACGGGTACCGCCTGGAGCTGCCCGGGGACGTCCGGTGAGACGCCGCATCGTGCGACTCACCCTCGTCGCGGTCGGGGTGACGCTGGTGCTGTTCGGGGTCCCGCTGGCCGCCGGGCTGGAGCGCTACACCGTCGCCCAGCAGCGCGAGTCGCTGCAGCGCATCGCGGACTTCGCCGCCCGCTCGGTCTACGACGACGTCGTCCACGACCGGGTCCCGGCCCGGCTGCCCGACGGCCGCAACGACGACACCGCGGTCGCCCTCTACGACGAGGACGGCGACCGCACCACCGGCGACGGCCCGCCGGAGGGCGACGAGGGCGTCGACCGGGTCCTGGACCGGGGGCTGTCCTCCTCCCCGGCAGGCCAGCTCGTCGCCGTGTCCCCGGTGACCGACGGCGACGACGTCATCGGGGTGGTGCGCGCGGCCCGCCCGACCTCGGCGGTGTGGTCCTCGCTGGTGCCGCTCTACCTCGGCATGGTCGCGCTGGCCGGGCTGGTGCTGGTCGCGGTGTGGACGCTCGCGATGCGCCTGGCCGGGCACCTGTCGGCGCCGCTGGAGTCGATGGCCCGCGACGCGGCCCGGCTCGGTGAGGGCGACTTCGGGGTGCGTCCCGCCCCCACCGGCATCGGGGAGCTCGACCGCGTCGGGTCCGCGCTCGGCCACACCGCGGGCCGGCTCGACGACCTGCTCGCCCGCGAGCGGGCGTTCTCCGCGGAGGCCTCGCACCAGCTGCGGACGCCGCTGGCCGGGCTGCGGCTGCGGCTGGAGTCCGCGCTCGACGACCCGGCGCTGCTGCGGCCCGCGACCGTCGAGGACGGTCTGGCCTCGGTCGACCGGCTGGAACGCACCATCGACGAGCTGCTGCTGCTCGCCCGCGAACGCAGCCGTGACGCCGTACCGGTCGACCTCGCCCGGCTGTTCGACGAGGCGCAGGCCGAGTGGGGCGACCGGCTGTCCCGCGCCGGGCGGTCGTTCTCGGTGTCCCGCGACGGCGCCCTGCCCGACCCGCCCGCCTCCGCCGCGGCGGTCCGCCAGATCGTCGCCGCGCTGCTCGACAACGCCGTCCAGCACGGGGCCGGCGCGGTCACGCTGACCGCCCGGGAGGCCGGTCCGGACGCCGTGGCCGTCGACGTCGCCGACGAGGGGCCCGGGGTGGCCGAGGAGGACCTGTCGGGCAGCGACGGCCGGCGCGGCCTCGGGGTCGCGCTCGCCCGTCGGCTCGCGGAGGCCGAGGGCGGACGGCTCACCGCACGCCGGTCGCCGTCGGTGGTCACGCTGCTGCTGCCGCTGGAACCGGTCCGGAACGGCCGATCGCTTACCTCCTCCTCACCTCCACCTCATCCCCCGTGACACAGGGGCTCCCTACCGTCGGTACCGGACGTGATCGACGACGGCCGGCACCGGGAGGCCCGCATGACCACGACGCCCGACCGGCAGCTCCGCGACGCGCTCATCGCCGACCCGGTCCTGCAGGCCCTGGGGTTCGGCCACCGCACCGTCGGGTCCGCGCCCCCGCCCGCGGGGCCGGGCATCGTGCTCGGCTGGTCCGGGGAGTGGGCGGCGTCGGGTTCGGCCGCGCTCGGCACGGTGGTCGTCGACGTCGTCGGCGTCGACGGACGCACCCGGGCGGCGGTGCTGGCCCGGGTCGAGGTCGTGCTGTCCGGGCTGCGCGGCGGCCCCGTGCGACGGGTCGGGGCCGGGTCCCCCGCGGACGGGGTCACCGTGCTCGCCGGGACCGGCGAGCCGGCCGGCCGGACCGCACGCAGCGCGACCGTCGGGTAGCGACCGGTCACCGCCCCCATTCGGTGACGGGCCCGGCGGAACGGACACGACTGCACATCCGCCCAGGTGGGGGGCCGTCACGGCGATCTTGACCTCGCGTACGGTGCGGCCCATGGCTTCCGACACGAGCAGGCCCACGGACGGCAGCACGGCGACCGGTACCCCGGAGACCGACGGCGCGTCCGGCTCCGTCGCGACGGACCGGGCGACCACGACCGGCTCCGCCGGAACCGACTCCGCCGCCACCGACACCCCCGCCACCGACACCCCCGGGACCCCGGCCGACAGCGGGACGACCGCCGCCGAGGGTCCTGCGACGACCGGCACGAACGGCACGAACGGCACCGACACGAACAGCGCCGCCACGAACGGCACCGACACGACCTCGGGCGCCGCCGCGGCCGCCCCCGTACGGACCGGGTCCGGCACCGAGGCCGGCACGACCTCCACCCCGACCACCGCCACGACGTCCGGCGGCGGCCTCGCCGGAGCGGGCGCCGTCGTCGCCGCGGGGCTCGGTCTCGCCTCGCTCACCGGCACCTCGGTCGGCGACATGCTGCGCGAGCGCGAGTCGCTCGTCGGCCAGATCCAGGCCGCGACCGGCAGCCCGGGCGACACCATCGAGTCCTTCTACAGCGCTCCCTGGGACGTCGTCGCCGTGGTCAACGGCGTCGTCGCCCTGGTCGCGGTGCTCGTCGGGCTCGTTCTGGTCCTCGGCCCGGCCGCCCGGCCCGCCGTGGGCGCCTGGGTCCGGCCGGTCGCCCTCGGCGGCCTGGTGCTCGGCGTCCTGGGGCTGCTGGTCTCCGGCGGCATGTACCTCGACCTGTTCGCCTCGACGCCGGTGCTCCCGCAGATGCCGGGTATCCCGGGCCTGGGCGGCTGACCCGCCCGGTCCCCGGGCCGTGACCGGCCACGGTTCCGGTGCCCCCGCGGGAGGTCGTCGACCATGAGGACTCTCGTCACCGGAGCCGTGCGCCGACCGCGGCGGTACCGACCGGGTCGCCCCGTTCACCCGCTCGATCGCTTCCGCTCCCGGTCGCCGCGGTCCCGTCCCCGGGTTCGGCGCGGGTCACCGGCCGGTGACCGCGTCGCACCCGCCGACCGCGGGCGACCGGGAGGGACGCCGTGCCGCCTCGGTCCCCGTCGGTGACGACGCTCGTCGCCGTGGTGCCGCTGCCCCGCTGAGCGCCCGGCCGGGGCGGGTCAGGACGCGTCGGCGACCGGTTCGTCGACGGCGACCACCGTGAGGCCGGGCCCCCGGACCAGCCGCAGCGCGCGTGCCGCCGGCGCGGCCGGGTCCAGCACGACCACGAGGGAGGCGCCCGTGGCCCGGGCCCGGTCCGCGGCCGCGCGCAGCATCGCCACCCCACGCAGGCCGAGGAAGCCCACCGCGTTCAGGTCCAGGACGACCCGGCCACCGGGGGCGGTGTCGACCGCGGCGAGGACCCGTGCCTCGACCGAGGGGCCGGTCGCGAGGTCGAGCTCACCGGACACGCCGACGACGACGGTCGCGGCGCTGCCGCGTCCGACGTGGACCTGCGGGTCGGTGTCGCCGGTGCCGGTGTCGGCCGCCGGGACGGAGAGGAGTCGACGGGATGGCGTGGGTGCGGTCATGGGTCCGCCAGGAGGGAGGTGGGACCGGTCCCGGCTGCGGGGACGGTCGGCCCGTGGCGCCGTCGGGGCACGGAGCTGTACCGGACGGCCGAACGGCGACGGCTCCGAGGAGGGCGTCGCCCGGAAGATGCGCCGAGCTGGTCCGGGATCGTCGCGGTCGAGAAACCCGGTCCGCCACCGTAGCCGTCGCCGGCACCGGGTGTCCAGGGTGCGGGTCGCTCCCCCGGCGGGCCGGCGCCGCGGCGGGGATACTCGCGACGATGCCGACCGCACCGGAGATCCCCGTGGCCGCCGGGCCCCGACCGCCCGCCGGAGCCCGGTGACCGGGCCCGTCGTCGCCCGCCTCTGGCGTCCCGTCCTGCTCGTGGCGCTGGTGGGTGTCGCGGTCGTCGTCGCGGTCGCCGTCGGGGTGCCCTCGGTGGGGCGGCTCCGCGACGGCCTGGCCGGGACCGGGTGGGCGGGCCCGCTGCTGTGGGCGGCGCTGTACGCCGGGCTGTCGCTCACCCCGGTGCCGGTCAGCCTGCTCGCCGTGCTCGGCGGGGTGCTGTTCGGGTTCGGCGAGGGGCTCCCGGCCACGCTGGCCGGGAAGTTCGTCGGTGCGGCGGTCGGGTTCGCCCTGGCGCGACGGCTGGGCCGGGACACGGTGCTGCGGCTGGTGGACCGCTCGGGCCGGGGCGCGGAGCGGATGGCGGTGGTCGACGACCTGGTGCGCCGGCGCGGTCTCCTGGCCGTGGTGGGGGTCCGCCTCGCGCCGGTCCTGCCGTACTCGGTGCTGAACCTGCTGTGGGGGCTGACCGCGGTCCGGTTCCGGCACTACCTCCTCGGCACCGTCCTGGGTGTCACCCCGGGCACGACGGCGCTGGTCGCGGTCGGCGCGTTCGGCACCGACCCCGGGTCGCTGCCGTCCCTGGTGTCGGTCGTCGGGCTCGCGGTCGTCGGCCTGACCGGGGCCGTCCTGGCCCGGCGCCGACTGGCCCGTTCGCGCGCCGACCCGCCCGCGGACGACTGAGGGCTCAGCCGGGCACCACCGTCGCGGCGACCGCGCGGTGGTCACCGACGTCGAGCTGCAGCACGGCCGGGTCCCGCCCGGTCAGGCGGCCGAACGCGATCAGGTGGTCGAGCTGGGCGCGCGGCGTCGTCGCCGGGAACGTCTGCCCGTCGACGAGCCGCCGGCCGCCGGTCACCATCCCGGGGAGCGAGCCGGGCAGGTTCAGGTCCCCGGCGACGACCACCGGCCCGGGCAGCCCCGCCGCCCAGCGCCGCAGCGCCCGGAGCTGGCGGACCGCCGTCGCCGGGGCGAAGGACAGGTGGGTCGCCACCACCGTCAGCGTCCCCAGCTCGGCGGCGACGGCGGCGCGTGGCTCGTCGGGGAACCAGGAGACCCGGGTCCCCCCGCCCGGGGCGGGCACCGGCACCGGCAGCCGCGCCCGTCCGGCCCCGAACCCCACCACGTGCCAGCGGCGCACCGGCAGCCGGGAGAACAGCGCGACGCCGTAGCGCGGCCCGGGCGCGGGGTCGCCGGGACCGCGCAGGACCGGGGGGTCGAGCGGGGTCCACGACGGCAGCGGGTCCGGGCGCGGCTCGCCGTGCATGGTCGCGGCGGTGCGCCAGTCCACGGCACCGAGCCCGGCCGCGAGCAGCGACGGCTGGTCGTCACCCGCCGAGCGGGACTGGCCGGTGTCGACCTCCTGCACCGCGACGACGTCGGCACCCACCCCGGCGACGGCCGCCCCGAGAGCGGGGCCGGTCAGGTACCGCCCGCCCGCCCCGCGGCCGGAGGCGAGGTTCAGCGACGCGACCCGCACGGCGACGGTCAGCGGGCCGCGGCGTGGCGACCGCGGGCCCCGCGCAGCGCCGGGACGCCGGCGAGCAGCCCGCGCTGCGGGATCCCGTCGACCGGTTCGGCGGCCGCCCCCAGCTCGGCGAGCACGTCGTTCGCGGCGAGCACCCCCGACATCGACGAGCGCTCCATCAGCCCGGCGAGGTAGGGCGTCTCCACGAAGTCACCGGCCACCCGCAGGCCGCGCGCGTCGGTCCGCACCCCCGGCCGGGTGCCCGCGGTCCCGGGCGGGAAGGCGGGCGCGGTGGCCTCCAGCCGGTCGTACCGGTCGAGGACGGTCGCGCCGGCGGTCTCGGGCCACAGCACGGCCAGCTCGGCGCGCAGCGCGGCCGCGGCGGACGCCGCGTCGGGCTCGGCGCAGGAGTAGGAGTGCAGCTCCACCACCGACCCGCCGGACGCGGCGGCCCACCGGGCCGAGGGCTCCTCCAGCCGGGAGTAGACGGTGACCGAGTCCAGGGTCGGCTGCCCGCTGACGGCGCTGAACACCGCCCGTCCCGGGTCGACGTCGCGGTCCAGCCACAGCCTGCTGACCGCGAACGGGGGCGCGACGCGCAGCGCCGCGCACTGCGCGTGCAGCCGCGGCGCCGTCGTCGCCAGCCCGGGTGAGCCGGTGACCACCGCGCGCAGCGCACCCGGGTCGAGGGCGAGCACGAGGTGCCGGGTGGTGGTCGCCCCGGGGCCCTCGACCCGCCAGCCGGTGCCGTCGGGGTGCACCGCGGTGACCCGCGCCCCGGTGCGGACCTGCGCCCCGAGGGAGGTCAGGTACCGCCACAGCGGCTGCCACACGGCGGTGGCGTGGTCGGTGCGCGGGGCGTCGAACGCGATGCCCTCGGGGTTGCCGAGGAAGTAGTAGTGGAACATCGCGACGAGCTCGGCGGCGGACAGGTCGCCCTGGTTGCAGAAGAACGACCGCGCGAACGCCTCGAACAGCATGCTGCGGGTGCGCTCGGTCATCCCGAGCCGGTCGAGGAACGACGCGGCGTCGACGCCGTCGAGCTCGGCGGTGGTGGTGGCCCGGTCGTAGGCGAGCAGGGCGCGTCCGGCGTCGGGATCGGCGGAGGTCAGCTCGCGGCGCGACAGGCTCCTGCTGCGCAGCGCCAGCGCGAGCAGGTTGAACGGCGGGGCGGCGGGCAGCCCCGACAGGTCCTCGTCGGGCCACCGCGCGGAGATCACCGGGTAGTGCCCGACCGGGCGCAGGAACGACAGCCGCGGGTCGGCGCGGCGCAGGATCGACCGCCAGGTGTAGTACTGCCGGAAGAAGGCGTGGAAGCCGTGCTCGACCTGATGGACGGTGCCGTCGGGCAGGGTGTGCGGCCATGCCCCGAGCCGTCCGCCCAGGTGGTCGGCCGCCTCGAGCAGGGTGACCCGCACCCCGCGTTCGGCCAGCACCACCGCCGCGGACACCCCGGCGATCCCGCCCCCGACGACGACCGCCTCCGACCCCGCGGGCACCTCGCGGGGCAGCAGCGGGTCGGGGGTCACGAGTCGCCGCCGGCGCATGCGCAGCGGCGCGGCGCGGTGGCGCAGCGGATCGGTCACGGGGTCCCTCCGGGGCGGACGTGCGGACCGTGCCGGCCGGGGCGCCGGGCGCCGGGCCGGGGGACGGCGGGACGGGGGGCGGCGCGGTCGCGGCGCAGGACGAGCGCGTACGGGACCGCGACCAGCCCCATCAGCACCCCGCCGACCAGGGCGGAGCCGGGCAGGCCGAAGAACACCAGGTGGGCGAGCACCGAGGAGGCGTAGACCCACAGGTACAGCGCGGCCGCCGGCCCCGAGCGCCGCGGGCCGCCGGGCAGCGCCCGGTGCAGCGTCCCGACGATCAGCAGCGAGACGACCAGCCAGCCGGCGTAGTTGGTCAGCGGGATGCCGGGCACCAGCGGGAGCCCCGGGTCGGGGTGCGTCCAGACCCAGTGGCCCGCGTCGACCATCTGCGGGTCGAGGAACACGTCCCAGGCGGCCAGGGCGAACGCACCGACGGCGACGGTCCCCGGCCCGCTCCGGGCCAGCGCCCTGCCCACGACGAGCGCGGGCCACGCCATCATCGCCCAGGCCATCAGCACGACCAGCGGGACGCCGGCCACCTCGGCGCCGAGGGTCCCGGTGTAGGAGTAGGCGCCGAACGGCCACCCCGTGGCCAGCCCGACGGACTCCGCGACCAGTCCCCCGCCGCCGGCGACGCCGAGCAGCACCAGCCCGCCGCGGGTGCCGTGCACCCGGACGACGTCGGCCACCGCGGCCAGGAAGAACACCGCCACGCTGAGCACCGTCACCGGCGTCCGCAGCGCGGTGGGGGTGAGCGGGTAGAGGATCTGCACGGTCACCGCTCCGGCGACCAGCACCCAGGCGGGCAGGGTCGTACGCAGTGCCCGGGGGGCAGCGGCCAACGCCACGCGGGAACCTCCGTACGGTCCGGTCGGGGGGTGGTCCCACGGTGCCACCACCCGGGCGCGCCCGCGCGTCGTCCGCGGCCGCGGACGACGTCGCGCGGCCGGGCCGCCCCCTCCGTAGGGTCGCCTGCGTGCTCCTCCGCCGGCCGCTGCGCGCCGTCCGTCCGCTCGTGGCCGCCGGGTCCGTCCTCGCCGCCGCCGGGACGGTGCAGGCCTGGGTGAACCGGGCCGGGCTGCGTCGCCCGCCCGCCGCGCCGCCGACGGTGACCGTGCCGGTGTCGGTGCTGGTCCCCGCCCGCGACGAGGCACACCGGATCGCGCCGACGGTGCGGGCGCTGACCGGGCAGCGCGGGCTGGCCGACGTCGAGATCCTCGTCCTCGACGACGGCTCCACCGACGGGACCGCCGACGTCGTCCGTGCCGCGGCCGGCGGCGACCCCCGGCTGCGGGTGCTCACCGGCACCCCGCCCCCGCCCGGGGTGCTCGGCAAGCCGCACGCCTGCGCCGCGCTGTCCGCCGCCGCCCGCGGCGAGATCCTCGTCTTCGTCGACGCCGACGTCGTCCTCGTCCCGCACGCCGTCGCCGCCGCGGTGGCGCTGCTGCGCGACCGGGACCGGCCGCTGGACCTGCTGTGCCCGTGGCCGCGGCAGGTCGCCTCCGGCCCGCTCGGCCGGCTGGTGCAGCCGCTGCTGGCCTGGTCCTGGCTGACGACGCTGCCGCTGGCCGTCGCCGAACGGTCCGGACGGGGGTCGATGGCCGTCGCGAACGGGCAGTTCCTGCTGGTCGAGGCGGCCGCACTGGCCCGGGCGGGCGGCTGGGCCGCGGTGTCGGGCGCCGTGCTCGACGACATCGGGCTGGCCCGGGCGGTCCGCGCCACCGGGGGCCGGACCGGCGTCGCCGACGGGTCGCAGGTCGCGTCCTGCCGGATGTACGCGACCGGCGCGGAGCTGCGGGCGGGCTACCGCAAGTCGCTGTGGGCGGCGTTCGGCTCGCCCGCCGGGGCGCTCGCGGTCGGCGCCGGGCTGGTGCTGGTCTACGTGCTGCCCGCGCTCGCCGCGCTGACCGGGTCGCGTGCCGGGCTGCTCGGGTACGCCGCCGCCGTCGCCGGGCGGGTGCCCGCCGCGCGGTGGGTCGTGGGGCCGTCGGGCGGCGGCGGCGCGGTCGACGCGCTCGCCCACCCGGTGTCGGTGCTGGCCCTGCTCGGGCTGCTCGTGTCCTCGTGGGCGGGCAGGCTGCGCGGCACGCTGAGCTGGAAGGGGCGTGCGCTGTGAGCCGGGTCGTGGTGGTCGGCGCCGGGCTGGGCGGGCTCGCGGCGGCGGCGCGGCTGGCCGCCGCCGGGCACGCGGTCACCGTGTTCGAGCGGGCCGCCACCCCGGGCGGGAAGCTCGGCGTCGTCACCCGGGACGGGTTCACCTTCGACACCGGCCCGTCGCTGCTCACGATGCCGGACCTGCTCGACGACCTGTTCGCCGCGACCGGCGGCCCCGCGGACCTGCCGGTCACGCCGGTCGACCCGGCCTGCGGCTACGTCTTCGCCGACGGCACCCGACTGAACCTCCCGCACGCCGCGGCCGCGGTCCCGGCCGCCCTCGACGCCGCCCTGGGCACCGGCGCCGGCGCGTCCTGGTCTGCGCTGCACGAGCGCTCGCGACGGCTGTGGGACCTCGTCGGGGAGCCGGTCCTGCGCCGCCCGCTCACCCCGGCCGCGCTCGCCCGGATGAGCGCTCGGCCGGCCGACCTGCGCGCGGTCGCACCGTGGCGGACCCTCGACGGGCTGGGCGGGCGGCTGCTGCCCGACCCGCGGCTGCGGACGTGGCTGAACCGCTACGCCACCTACTCCGGTTCCGACCCGCGCCGCACACCGGCGGTGCTGGCGGTGACCGCGTTCGTCGAGCAGGAGTTCGGCGCGTGGTGGGTGCCGGGCGGGCTGCGCCGCATCGTCGACGCCCTCGTGGACCGCTGCGTCGCCCTCGGCGTCACGCTGCACCCGGGCACGGCCGTCGACGAGGTCCTCGTGGAACGCGGCCGGGCCGCCGGGGTCCGGGCCGGGGGTCGCGAGGTGCGCGCCGACGTCGTCGTCTCCGGGGTCGACGCGCAGGTGCTGCACGAGCGGCTGCTCCCCCGCGAGGTCGCGCGCCGGGCCCGCAGGCGGCTGCGCCGCATCCCCCGGTCGACCGCCGGGTTCGTGCTGCTGCTCGGGCTGTCCGGCCGGGAGCCCGGACCCGCGCACCGGGTGTGGTTCCCGCGCGACCAGCACGCCGAGTTCGACGCGATCTTCGGTCGCGAGCCGCGTCCGGTGCCCGACCCGACCGTGTACGTGCACGCCCCCGACGACCCGGCGCTGCGCCCCGACGACGCCTCCGAGGGCTGGTTCGTGCTGGTCAACGCGCCCCTGCACGACCCGGGCCGCGGTGTCGACTGGGACGCGCCGGGGCTCGCGGAGCGCTACCGCGACCGGGTGCTCGGCGTGCTCGCCGCCCGCGGCGCCGACGTGCGCGACCGCCTGCGGTTCGCCGAGGTCCTGACCCCGGCCGAGCTGGAGCGGCGCACCGGTTCGCCGGGCGGCGCGATCTACGGCACCGCCTCGCACGGTCCCCGGGCCGCGCTGCGCCGGCCCGCCAACCGCGGCCCGGTGCCGGGCCTCTACCTGGTCGGCGGGTCCGCGCACCCGGGCGGCGGCATCCCGCTGGTGCTGATGTCGGCCGAGATCGTCGCCGGTCTCATCGGCCCGGCGGCGGGCCCGGCGGCGGCTCGGGGAACCGGGCCGGGATCGTCCGCGCCACCCCGGCCGCCAGCTGCACCAGCCCGACCGCACCCAGGACCGTCCAGGTGAGGGCGAAGACGGTCCCCCACGACATGCCGACCAGCGGCGGGCCGGCCGGGAGCACCGCGGCGCCGAGCGCGGGCAGGGCGACCACGACCAGCCGGGTGGGCCGCTCGGCGACCGTCACCGCGCCCACCCCCGGCATGCCGACCGACTGCGCGCGGGCGCGCAGGAACTCGTGCACGAACACCAGCGCGAGCGCCGCGACGACCCAGCCGGCCGGGGCGCCGAGCGCGACCAGCACCGCGCCGAGCAGCAGGTCACCGAGGCGGTCGGCGACGGCGTCGACGACCGCGCCCAGCGGCCGGGCCCGCCCGGTGCGCAGCGCGACGGCGCCGTCGAGGCCGTCGAGCACCCCCGCCGCGACGACGAGCACCGCGGTCACCGCGGTCCACGGCGCCCCGGCGAGCGCCAGCCCCCACGCCCCGGCCAGCACGGCCACCCCGGACAGCGACAGCACGTCCGGCGGGACCCGGGCCACCGGGCCCGCGGAGAGGACCCGCACCATCCGGAGCCAGCCGCGTACCACGGGGGAGGGCCGGATACCGCCGTGCAGGGCCGACCAGCCGTCGTCGTCCCCGGTCGTCATCGGACCAGCGTGCCAGCGCCGCACCGGCGGCGCGCCGTGAACCGGGCGCGCGCGATCGCGCAGCGGCTCGGCAACACCTTCCCCGGCAGCGACATCGCGCTGTGGGCCGCCGGCGCCACCTACTTCGGGGTGATCGGGCTGGTGCCGCTGGCGATGGTCGCGCTGTGGGGGGTCGGCGCGCTGGCCGGGCCGGAGGCGGTGACCGCGGCGATGGAGGCCGCGATCGTCGGGCTGCCCGGCGGGCACGGCACGCCCGAGGCGTTGCGCACGCTGGCCGCGGTGTCGCTGTCGATGGCGTGGTGGCAGGCGCTGGTCGTGCTGTTCCCGGCCAGCCTCTACGGCGAGGGGCTGCGCCGCGCGTTCGTGCAGATGACCGCGGCGCGGGACCGGCTCACCGGGTGGCGCGGCCGCGCCGGGCTGCTCGGGGTCGCGGCGGTCGCGCCGTTCCTGGTGCTGGTCGTGCTGGGGGCGGCGCCCTACGTCGGCCCCCTCTACGACGAGGGCGGCTGGTCGCTGGTGTGGGGTGTCGTGGTCGCGTTCCACGTGGTGTGGGTGACCCTGTCGACGGCGCTGCTGGCGGTGTTCGGGCTGGTCGGGCCCGGGCACCTGCGGCGGCGCGCGCTGGTGCTCGGCGCGTTCGGCACCGGGTCGGTGCTCGCCGGGTTCCTGCAGGGCTTCCTGCTGTTCCTGGCCATCCCGATCGAGTGGTCGGCGCCGTTCGCCGGGATGCCGGTGATCGGCTCGGTCTCGGCGCTGGCGCTGTGGCTCTACCTGCTGCACATCCTGGTGCTGTGCGGGTTCCGCGCCACCGTGGTGCTCGACGAGGTCCTCGCCGCCCGGGACCGGTGATCCCGGGGCGGCGGGCCCGTCGGGTCACATGCCCATGCCGCCGTCGACCGGCAGACCGGCGCCGTTGACGAACCGGGCGGCGTCGGAGGCCAGGAAGGCGACCGCGTCGGCGATGTCGGTGACCTCGCCGAGCCGGCCCGACGGGGTCAGCTCGACCACCGCGCCGACCGCGGCCGCCGAACCGCTCCACGGTCTCGGCGACGGCGGCGGTCCACGAGGCGTCCTCGGTGACGTCCAGACGCACGAACCCGTGCTGCTCGCAGGGGCTGCGTGGCACGGGCGAACCCGGTCGACAAGCACGACGCGCGCCGTCGCGCGCTGGCGGACTCGGCCCTGCAGACCCTCGGCGAGCTCGGCTACGCCCGGGCGTCGCTGCGCGAGATCGCCCAGCACTCCCCGTACAGCCACGGCGTCGTGCACTACCACTTCGCCGACGAGCTGGAGCTGATCGTCTACTGCGACGACCCGCACGCGCTGGACACCCTGCGCGCCGAGGTCCGCGACCTGCTGCCGCTGACCCTGCGCCCGGTGCCGGTCGGGGCGGGCACCGGGACCTGAGGGCGGCGCCCAGCCCGGCGCGGGGTCCTCTGCGCCGTGTGCCCGGGCGATGCCGTGGCCGCCGATCGCGCCGGGGTGCACGCGGCCGTCGGCGAGGACGTGGCCGTCGCGGGCAGGCGACTCCCGCTCGGTGGGAGACCGGGTTCAGACGGTTCCGGCGAGGCTCCGACCGGCGGCCCGGCCGGAGAAGACACAGCCACCGAGGAACGTGCCCTCCAGCGCGTTGTACCCGTGCACCCCGCCCCCGCCGAACCCGGCGGCCTCCCCCGCCGCGTAGAGCCCGGGGATCGGTTCGCCGTGGGCGTCGAGGGCGCGGGAGCCGAGGTCGGTCTGGATCCCGCCGAGGGTCTTGCGGGTCAGCACGTGCAGCTTCACCGCGATCAGCGGACCGGCGGCGGGGTCGAGGATCCGGTGCGGCGCCGCGACCCGCCCGATCCGGTCCCCGAGCGAGCGGCGGGCGTTGTGGATGCCCTGGACCTGCGCGTCCTTGCTGTAGGGATTGGCCAGCTGCCGGTCGCGGGCCTCGATCTGGCCGCGGATCAGGGCCGGGTCGAGCGGCGGGGCGTCGGTGAGGGCGTTCATCCGACCCACCAGCTCGTCGAGGGTGTCGGCGACGACGAAGTCCTCCCCGTGGGTCGTGAACGCCTCGACCGGGCCGGGCGCACCCCGGCTGAGCAGCCGCTCGCGGAGGAAGGCGCTGCGGCGCCCGGAGGTGATGTCGGGGTTCTGCTCGGAACCCGACAGCGCGAACTCCTTCTCGACGATCTTCTGGGTGAGCACGAACCAGGAGTGGTCGTAGGGCGCGATGTCCGGGGTGGTGCGCAGGTGGCGCAGGGTGCCGAGGGTGTCGTAGCCGGGAAGGTACGGCGCGGGCAGCCGCCGCCCCAGCGCGTCGAACCACATCGAGGACGGCCCGGGCAGGATGCGGATGGCGTGGCCGGGCCAGACCGGGTCCCAGTTCACGACACCCTCGGTGTAGTGCCACATGCGGTCGCGGTTGACCAGCCGCACACCCGCGTCGGCGGCGATGTCGAGCATCCGCCCGTCCACGTAGGCCGGCACCCCGGTGATCATCGACGACGGCGGGGTGCCCATCCGCTCGGGCCAGTACCGGCGGACCATCTCGTGGTTCGCGCCGATCCCGCCGGTGGCCAGGACGACCGCGGGCGCGGAGAGGGTGAACTCCCCGGTCACGTCGCGGTTGCTGGGGGCGCCGCGCGGCGAGTCGTCCGGGGCGAGGACGGCGCCGCGGACACCGGTGACGGCGCCGTCGGTGCGGACCAGCCCGTCGACACGGTGCCGGTGGTGGAAGGTCACGAGCCCGGCCTCGGCGGCGCGCAGCGCGGAGTCGACGAACGGTCCGACGACGCCGGTGCCGGTCCCCCAGCTCACGTGGAAGCGGGGCACGGAGTTCCCGTGGCCGGTCGCGGTGAGGTCGCCGCGCTCGGCCCAGCCGACCGTGGGGAGGAAGGAGATGCCCAGCTCCGTGAGGTAGGGGCGCTTCTCCCCCGCGGCGAACTCGACGTAGGCGCGGGCCCAGCGCGCGGCGTGGGTGTCCTCGTCGTCGAGGCGGTCGAACCCGGCGCTGCCCTGCCAGTCGCTCCAGGCCAGCTCGACCGAGTCGTGCACCCGCATGCGGCGCTGCTCGGGGCTGTCGACGAGGAAGATGCCGCCGAAGGACCACCACGCCTGCCCGCCGAGGTCGACCGGCCCCTCCTGGTCGACGACGGCGACCCGGCGGCCCCGCCGGGTCAGCTCGTGGGTGGCGACCAGACCGGCCAGTCCGGCCCCGACGACGATCACGTCCGCGTCCATGCCACTCCCGTTCGTCGCCGGCCCACCGCACCCCGGCAGGGGCGGCCGGTACGCACAGACGTATCAGATCCGGGCCCGGGAACGGGTGACGGGCGGGCCGCGGCGCTCCTGCGCCGCGACCCGCCCGCCGGGGACCCCTGGGGTCAGCGCACGACCGTCGTGGTCACCCGGGTCGCGTTGTTCGTGAGCTTCGGGTCACGGACCTGGGAGGGGGCGACGGCTCCCGCGAGGGTCCGCGGCCCGGCCACCGTGCGGTCGGCGGTCACGGTGATCGTGAAGGTCGACGCGGTACCCGCGGCGACGTTCGGGACCAGGTAGGCGACCGAGCGGCCGTCGCCGCCGACGATCCCGCCCGGGGCGGCGGTGACCTTGAGGCCCTGCGGCAGGGTGACGGCACCGGTGACCCGGGTCGCCGCGGCCGGGCCGGCGTTGCGGACGGTCACGGTGACGGGGGTGGTGGTGCCCGCCTTCAGCGTGGCGGGCACACCGAGCGCGACCGACAGGTCGGCCTCGCGCGGGATCACCGGCGCCGGGGTCACGGTGAGGGCGAACGTGGTGCTCAGCGTGCCGGCGGTGGCGGTGACCGTCACCGGGCCTGCGGTGTCGCCGGCGGACAGCGCCGGGCCGGTGGCGACGCCGTCGGCGCCGGTGGTGGCGGTGGCGGTGGCCCCGCCGGGGAAGGCGGCGCTGCCGCCGGTCACGGTGAAGGTGACGTCCTGGCCCGCCACCGGGGCGTTGCCCGCTCCGGTGAGGGTGGCCGACAGCGGCTGGGCGAAGGCGGTGCGGACCCGGGCGCTCTGCCCGTTGCCGCCGGTCGCGGCGAGCGCGCTCGGGACGACCGGGTCGTCGAAGTCGACCGTGGTGCCGTTGATCCGCAGGTCGTCGACGCCCGAGCGCAGCCCCGGGTTGCCGCTGCCCTGGTTGACCGCGATCCCGCCGACGACGACGGCGTCGGGCAGCGCGGCCTTCACCGCGGCGAAGTCGGCGGTGTAGCTGGCGAAGCCGTACTTGTTGGGCACGCCGGTGGTGACGGGGTCCGTCCCGCTGGCCCACCACCCGCCGCCGGCGCTCGACACCGGCCACGTCTGCCAGGTCCCGTCCTGCAGCGGCGTGGTGGCGGTGTAGACGGGCTCGAACACCAGCGTCGTGAACGTGGACCCGGCCTTGTTCGGGTTGAGCGGGATGTTCAGGGCGGGGACCTGCCGGGTGTCGTTGCCCTGCTCGACGAGGGTCGAGTACTCGAGGTCGGTGATCTCCGAGAGCTTGCGCCCGTTGAAGCCCTGGGCGTACACGGTGACCTTGTCGCCGCCGCCGGGGGTGTCCAGGCGCAGGTAGCCGCGTCCGGTACGGGCCCGGGCGTCGTCGACGACGGCGGCCGTGCCGGCGTTGCGGACGGCCGCGCAGTACCCGGTCGGGCTCACCGTCGCGCCGCACGCCGGGATCTGGTCGTTGCCGACCCGGACGCCGTCGGCGGCGGCGGCGGTCCCGGCGACGAGCGGGACGAACCCGACCGCCGCCACCAGCGCGGCCGCCAGCAGGCGTCGTCCGCCCACCCGTGCTCCGCGCTCCCCGACCCGACGTGCCATGACTGCCTCCACCGCTCCGCCCGTCCCCGGGCCGCCGTCGCCGGGACCTCTGTGGTCCCGACGGCCCGTGTGTCGTGGCGACGGTCACGGTCGCTACACGGCCTCATCAGAGCTGATGAACCACTCGGAGTATCACCAGGTGAGCCGGTCGGGGCACGGTCGGCTCCCACCGTCGGCGCAACGACGACACGCCAGCGGACGCGGGAGGACCGATCGTGGGACCACCGGGGTGCCCTCTACCGTTGATCCGGTCAGCGAGGTGAGCGTGGGAGGTGGACGTGCGGACCGACACCCGGCCCGGCGACAGCCCCTCCCGTCCGCGGTGGCACGTCCCCGGGCTCCTGGGCGCCGCGCTCGCGGCGTCCGCCGCCGCCGGGACGCCCGATGCGGACCAGTGGCAGCTCGACCGGCCCGGCCTCGACCAGGGTTCCAGCGGCGGCCCGCGGCTGACCGGCCCGGACGACTCGGAGATGCTGGGCGTCACCGGTGGCTACCAGCAGGGCGGGGACTCCCCCGACGTCTCCCACGGCGCCGACCTCGGCCCGGCCGCGCAGTCGGCGTACCGCTCGGCCGGGGGCACCGGTTGAGCCGGCTCGTCGCCTGGTGGGACCGCCACCAGGTCCCGCTGTACCTGGCCGCGATCCTCGCCGGGGCGCTCCTCGGTCTCCTCGCCCCGCGGGTCGCGCCCGCGCTCGCCGCGTCGGTCACCCCGCTGCTCGCGCTGCTGCTGTTCGCGACGTTCCTCGCGGTCCCGCTCGTCGACGTCGCGCGGGCCCTGACCGGCACCCGTTTCCCGGTCGTCGTGCTGGTGGCGAACGCCGTGGTGGTCCCGCCGGTCGCGATCGGACTGTCGCGGTGGGTCGCCGACGACCGCGGCCTGCTCGTGGGCGTCCTGCTGGTGCTGCTGACACCGTGCATCGACTACGTCGTCGTGTTCACCGGGCTCGCCGGCGGCGCCCGCGCGCAGATGCTCGCCGCGACACCGGTGCTGATGGTCGCGCAGATGCTGCTGCTGCCCGGCTACCTGTGGCTCGCGGCCGGACCGGAGGTCCTCGCCGTGGTCGAGGCCGGGCCGTTCCTGCACGCGTTCCTGGTGCTGGTCCTGGCCCCGCTGGCCGCGGCGGCCCTGGTCCAGGGCCTGCGACGACGGCGCCCGGGCGGCCGCGCGGCCCGTGTCGAGGGCGCCGTCGCCGGGGCGATGGTGCCGCTGATGGTGGCGACCCTGGCCGCGGTCGTGGGCTCGCAGATCGCCGCCGTCGGGGCGCAGGCGCTCACCCTGGTGCGGCTGGTGCCGCTCTACGTGGCGTTCGTCGTCGCGGCGGTGGTGTTCTCGGTGACGACCCGCAACTCGCTGGTCGTGCTGCCGCTCGCGCTGGCGCTGCCGGGCGCGCTCGCCCTCGCCCCGCTCGCCGTCGTCACCCAGACCCTGGTCGAGCTCGTCGCCCTGGTCGTGCTGGTACGGCTGGTGCCGGTGCTCGTCCCCGCCCGGTGAGCGGGCGACCCGGTCACCGGGCCGGGCCGCGCCCCGCCCAGCTCCACGCGTACGACGGGTCCTCACAGGCCCGCCCGCCCTCACCGAGGGCCAGCGGCCGGAACGTGTCGACCATGACCGCGAGCTCGTCGAAGGACTCCGCGCCGAGCGCCCGCTCGACCGCGCCGGGCTGCGGGCCGTGGCTGTGCCCGCCCGGGTGCAGCGAGATCGACCCCTGCCCGATCCCGGAGCCCCTGCGGGCCTCGTAGTCGCCGCCGCAGTAGAACATGACCTCGTCGGAGTCCACGTTGGCGTGGTAATAGGGCACCGGCACGGCGAGCGGGTGGTAGTCGACCTTGCGGGGCACGAAGTTGCAGATCACGAAGCCGGAGCCCGCGAAGACCTGATGCACCGGCGGTGGCTGGTGCACGCGGCCGGTGATCGGCTCGAAGTCGGCGACGTTGAACGTGTAAGGGTACAGGCAGCCGTCCCAGCCGACGACGTCGAACGGGTGGGTGGGCACCACGTAGCGGGTGCCGGTGATCCCGTCGGGCCCGCCGCGGTGCTTCACCAGCACCTCGACGTCGGTCTGCTCGACGAGCAGCGGCGCCCCGGGTCCGTGCAGGTCGCGCTCGCAGTACGGGGCGTGCTCGAGCAGCTGGCCGTAGCGCGACAGGTACCGCTCGGGCGGGGCGATGTGCGACGACGCCTCGATCGCGTAGGCGCGCAGCGGCTCGGACCCGGTGGGGACCCAGCGGTGGGTCGTCGCCCGCGGGAGGACGACGTAGTCGCCCCGGACCACGTCGAGCGCGCCGAACACGGTCTCGACGACCGCCGACCCGGACTCCAGGTAGACGACCTCGTCGCCGACGGCGTTGCGGTAGAGCGGGCTGGTCTCCCCTGCGACGACGTAGGAGATCCGCACGTCGGCGTTGCCGAGCACCAGCCGGCGCCCGGTGACGACGTCGACCGACTTCCAGTCCGGAGTGCCGAGCTCGTGCAGCCGCAGGTGGCGCGGGAGGAGCGGCCGGTTGTCGGTCAGCGACTGGTCGCCCGGGTCCCAGGGGGTGGCGTCGACGATCGCCGACGGGACACCCGCGTGGTAGAGCAGCGAGGAGTCCGAGGAGAAGCCCTCCTCACCCATCAGCTCCTCGTGGTAGAGCGTCCCGTCGGGGCGTCGGTGCTGGGTGTGCCGCTTCGGCGGGACGTCACCGGCTCGCCTGTAGTACGCCATCATGGCCCTCCTGCGGTCCGGTCGGTGTCGGTGTCGGTGTCGGTGGCACGGTCGTGCCGCGGGCGGTCGCGCGGGCCAGGGCGGCCGCGACGTCGTCGCGGGACGGGGCGGCGAGCACGGCGGCGACGTGGGCGTCCGGGCGGAGCAGCCACACCTCGTCGGGCCGGGCGGCCAGGGCGGCCGTCACCGTCGGACCGGCTCGGTCCCCCGCTCCGGCTCCGACCCCGGCCCCGTCTCCGGCTCCGGCCCCGTCTCCGGCTCCGGCCCCGTCTCCGGCTCCGGCCCCGTCTCCGGCTCCGGCGAGGGCTGCGGTGACGGTGCCCGAACGGCCGTCCAACTCGGCGAGGGCGAGCACCCGGACCGGGCCGGGCGCACCGGCCGCCGCCGCGGCGACCGCGTCCGCGTCGGCCAGCGGCCCGGTGAGCAGCAGGAACCCGTCACGGGCGAGCGCACGCAGCCGTCCCGCACCGGCCGGGGTGCGCACCGGCGCGTCCGGGACGAGCACCCCCGGTCCCGCGGGCGGGACCGCGCCGCGGGCGGGACGCCCGGCGAACGGCCGACGTGCGTCGGCGGTGGTCAGGGCGGAGTCGACGTACCAGAACGGCTCGGCCGGCCGGCCCGAGTCGACCCGCGCCCGGGCCCCGGGGTCGGTGGCCGCCGCGGCGAGGACCTCGGCGCGGGCCCGCACCTGCTCCGCGTCGCGCGGGACCAGGAAGTCCATCGTCGCGGTGGTGACGGCGACGTTCTCCCGGGCGGCCGCGTGCCGCTCGGCGTGGTAGCTCTCCAGGAGCTCCTCCGGCGCCCAGCCGCGGCCGACCCAGGCGATCTTCCAGGCGGCGTTCTCGGCGTCGGCGACGCCGGAGTTCAGCCCGCGGGCACCGAACGGCGACACCAGATGCGCCGCGTCGCCCGCCAGCAGGACCCGGCCGCACCGCATCCGGTCCACCACGCGCGAGTGGAACCGGTAGACCGAGGACCAGACCACCTCGTGGTCGACGTCGCCGATGACCGCGCGGATCCGGGCGTCCAGCGCGCCGGACGCGGTCTCGGCGTCGAGGTCGTACCCGGCCGGGACCTGCCAGTCGATCCGGAACGTCGAGTCCGGGCAGGGGTGGACGAGCACCTGGCGGCCCGGGTTCGCGGCCGGGTCGAAGTGGAAGCGGCGCTCGGTCGCCCACCCCGGGAGGTCGGCGCGGACGTCGCAGATCAGGAAGCGGTCGTCGAAGCTGGTGCCCTCGAACGTCACCCCGAGCAGGGAGCGCAGCGCGTCGCCGCGGGCACCGGCGCAGACGACCAGGAAGCTCCCCGCGATCCGCCCACCGCCGTCGACGGTCACCGTGGCGCCGTCCGCGGCCTGCTCGACGCCGACGACGTCGTGCCCCCAGCGCAGGTCCACCAGTGCCTCGTCGGCGATCCGCTCGTCGAGGATCTCCTCCGTCCGGGCCTGGGAGAGGTTCACGAACGGCGGGAACGCGGGCCGCCCCGGCTCGGCGAAGGTGTGGGCGAACAGCTCGGCGTCGCGATGGAAGGTGCGCGCGGTGGTCCAGGTGACCCCCTCGTCGGCGATCCGGCGCCCGGCACCGACGGACTCCCACACGTCGAGGACGTCGCGCTGCTGGCAGATCGCCTTCGACCCGACCCGGTCCCGTTCCGGGCGGCGGTCCAGCACGACCGTCGGGACGCCGTGGCGGGCCAGCAGCAGCGCGGTGGTCTGGCCGACCGGCCCGGCACCGAGCACCAGGACGGGCGGCGACGGCCAGGTCGGCGCGGCGGACGTCGTCATGGGTTCCCCTCCCCCGTCGCCGGCGCCTCAGCCCTGCAGCCGGGCCCAGACCTCCTGGTCGCGTTCCGCGGTCCAGATCACCGGACGCTCCACACCGGACAGCTCGTCCCACAGCCGGGAGACGTCGAACGGCAGGCAGTGCTCGAAGATCGGCCAGTGCCCGTAGTCGTCGACGAGTGCGGCGTGGGTCGCCTCGAACGCCTCCTTCAGCGTGCCGCCGCGCCCCTGCACCGCGCCGACCTCCCGGATCATGACCTGCAGGAACCCGCGGGTCTGGGCGATCGCGGCGTCGACCTCGGCGCGGCCGCGGCTGACCGCGCCGCGCCCGCCGACGAGCTGCTCGGCGCCGAGCGCGGCGAGCCGGTCGAGGGTGTCGCCCGCCCAGTCGCGGTGGAACGCGTCGCCGGTGTAGAGCGCGGCCCGGGCCTCGACGAGGTCACCGGCGAACAGGATCCGGTGCCGCGGCAGCCAGGCGGTGATGTCGCCCTCGGTGTGGCCGCGGCCGTGGTACTGCAGCACCAGCTCGCCGCGGTCACCGCCCAGATCGAGGGTGAGCCGGTCGGCGAAGGTGAGCGTCGGCCAGGTGAGTACGGGCACGGAGTCGGCGGCCTCGGCCAGCCGCGGCATCCGCGCGAACTCCGAGGCCCAGTCCTCCATGCCGCGCTCGGCGATCAGGGCCGCGGTCGTCTCGTGCGCGACGACGGTCTGCGCGTCGAACGCGCTCGCGCCCAGTACCCGGACCGCGTGGTAGTGCGACAGCACGAGGTACCTGACCGGCTTGTCGGTGTGTTCGCGCAGCATCGCGAGCCACGTCCGGGCGGCGACCGGGGTGGCGAGGGCCTCGAAGCAGACGACGAAGTCCTCCCCCTCGATCGCGCCGATGTTGGGGTCGCCCTCGGCGGTGAGGGCGTAGACGCCGTCCGCGAGCACCTCGAGGGTCTGCTCCTTGGCGGCGGTGTCCGCGGAGGAGGCGAAGGGCTTGGCCACGGCGGGTGTCCTCTCGCGAGCCGGGCGGCGGGGCGGCGACCGTGGCGACCCGTCGTCGGGACCTCCGACCGGCCGGGCACACCCGATGATCAAAGGTTGAAGCACTTGTGGAGGACCGTAGAGGGCCGCGCGGCCCGGCGCCAGAGCCGATCCGGCGGCGCGCGCCGAGCGGTTCAGGTCCGCCGGTTGATCCAGTCCGCCCGGTGCGCCGCCCCGGCGAGGCGGACGAGCAGGGTGTTCAGGGCGGCGAGGTCGTCGGCGCCGAGCAGCGCCGCCCACTCCGACTCGCGACGGTTGTGGGTGCCGAACGCGTCGACCAGCCGGTCGGCCCCGGCGTCGGTCAGCGACAGGTGCACGGTCCGCCGGTCCCCGGCGGCGGGCGTGCGCCGGACCAGCTCCCCGGCGGCGAGGGTGTTGGCCAGGCTGGACACCGCGGCCCGGCTCATCCCGCACAGCTCCGCCGCCCGGCCCGCCTCCTGCCCGCCCGCGACCCACAGCGTGAACAGCAGCCGGAACGCCGACCAGCTCCACCCGGCGGGGCGGTGCACGGTCGACTCGAGGTCGTAGACCAGGGAGCTCGCGATCCGGTGCAGGTTCAGCACGAGCGCCATGGCCGCGCGGTCGGTGCCGGGGAGGCGCTCACCGGTGCGGACGAGCGCGACGTCGGTGAAGGCGAGGAACCCGTCCGCGCCGTCCCTCGCGCCGTCCCTCGCGCCGTCCCTCGCGCCGTCCCCGGTGCTCTCCCCGCGGCCGTCGGCTCCGTCCTCCGTGGCCGACGGCCGGTCCGGCGACCGGCCCGACGACCGCGCCCCGGCTCCCGGCGGGTTCCCGCCCTGTCCCGCGGTCCCGCCCCGGGCCGCGCCGCCGAGCCCCGCGAGGAACGCGGCGACCACCTCGCCCGGCGCCACCCCCGCTCCGCCCGACCCCGGCGCCACCCCCGCTCCGCCCGACCCCGGCGCCACCCCCGCTCCGCCCGACCCCGGCGCCGCCCCCGGTCCGCCGGACCCCGGCGCGACCAGCGCCTGCACCCCGTGGAGCAGGGCCAGCAGCTGTTCCACGAGGACCCCGTCCGGAGCCGGGGCGACGATCTCGCCCGCCCGCCGGCCCTCGTCGAACCGGGCCGCCAGCCGGGCCCGCCACCGCGCGGTCACGCCGGCGAGGACCGCGGCCGGCCCGGGCCCGGACTCCGCGACCCGGGCGAACGGCGTCCCGGTGTGCGCGGTGACCTCGTCGCAGAACACGGTCAGCGCCGCCAGCCCGGACAGCCCGGCCGCGCGCCGCGCCACCCGGGCGTCGAGGGCGTCGAGGGCCCGCCGGAAGGCGCACTCCACGATCGCGGCGCGGCCGGCGAAGTAGTGCCCCGGCACCCCGTGCGCGACCCCCAGTGCCGCGCTGACGTCCCGCAGCGTGACCGCGTCCGGACCGTGCTCGGCGACCAGCCGCCAGGCGGTGTCGGCGATCTCGCCCCGGCGCTGCTCGTGGTCCACCCGCTTCGGCACGGCCGCTCCTCGTGGTCGCTCCCCGTTTTTCTACATCAGGAGAACGATGATGGCGCATCCAGATCCGGGCGGTCCCGGTCCATGTGGTCCGGTCACCCTGTCCGGGCGGCCACGAGGGCTGCTCCACCCGCCCCGACGCCGCCTGTCCGGGACGCGCACCTCACCCCTCGTGGACCTGGTTCACCCGCACCCACGAGCCGCACGCCCCGAACCGGCGCGACGAGGTGACGGTGCACGGCGTCGGGACCGGTTCGGAGAGCACCTGCTCGGCTGAGCCCGGCCCGGTTTTTACCGTCGGCTTTCCCAGGGCTGTCCGCGGGCTGAGGTGGGACGAACTAGCGTCGGGGACACAGTGACGACCGTCCCCGGAGGCCCGATGATCCAGCCGGATCTGCAGCTCGTCGGACCCGCCGAGTTCGCCCGCGACCAGACCCTGCTGCTGCTCGCCGGCGACCCGGCCCTCACCCGGCTCGGTGTCACCTTCGCGACCGTCGTCGCGCTGCCGGGGATCGCCGGGTCGCACGCCGTGCCCGCCCGCCCGACCGAGGACGTGCTGGCCCTGACCTGGTCGCCGCCGCGCGCCGCGGCCGACGGCACGGTGTGCCAGCGCGTGTGTCTGTCGGTGGTCCCGTCCCGCGACGGGCACCGGCACCGCGGCGCGGCGGTCCTGCGCGCCGCCGGGCGGGCACTGCTCGGCGCGGGCGGCTCGGTGCCCGGGGTCGCCGCGATCGGCGTCGCCCGGCCGCACATCCAGCGCTGCGTCGGAGACGGCGTCGTCACGACCGGGTTCGACGTCCTCAGCCGGGGCTGACCCGGCCCCGTCCGGCCCGGCGGCACCGGCGGCACCGGCGGCACCGGCGAGGATCCCGCGGAGCGGCCACCCCGGCCCGCGCGACCGCCGACCCGGCCCGGGCTGGGCCCGCTGGTTCCCGGCGCCGCGCGGACCGCGCGACGAGGTCCGCTCGGCGCGGCGCGCCACCGGGTTCCGGCAGTCTCACGACCTGCCCCACGGGATCTGGGACGCCGGGTCGCCGGTCAGATCGCGCCGGTCAGCTCCCCGGTGACCACGCGACGCTCGTTCTCGGTCCGCCAGGCGCGGTAGTCGGCGTCGTCGGCGGCGGTACCGATCCGGGCGATGCAGTCGGCGCAGAGGTCCGCGACCTGCAGCAGGCAGTCCTGGCCGCAGTCCCGGCACGCGATGAGCTCGGCGACGGGGTCGTTCACGGTCGCTCCGGACATGACCGCGAGCCTACCGAGGGCGCCCGGCCGCTCCCGGCCCGGCCGGTCCGGCACGCGAAACCGCGCCGCGGCGACCCACGCCGATGCCACCGTCGCCCTGCTCGAGACCGTCCACCACGCCGTCGCCGCCGCCGGGGAGGAGGGCTACCGCGACGTCCTGGCCGATCGACGGTCCGCCCCGGCGGATCCGACGTGATCCGAGGTCCCCGGACACGACGCCCTCCCCGGCTCGCCTCCACGGCGCTGCCGGCCGACGAGGCCGGACGCGGTGACGGCGCGCCGGTCCCGACGGTCGTGGCCGCCGCCGCGCCGGTCCCCGCGGTCGTCGCCGTCGCCCCGGCGGCACGCCGACGCCGGCTCAGAGCCCGGTCCCGTGCTCGTCGACACAGGCGGCGCACCGTTGCCCGCCGACATCGCGAGGTCCGGGCGGATCGTCTGGGGGACGTGTGCGTGGAACCCGCCGCTCCGGGGCTGTCCAGCACCGCCCGCGGAGATGAGTGGCGCACGTCCGGACGGGGTCGGCTAGATTTTCCACAGCCGTCCGACGGGGCCGAGGAGGTGGTTCATGCGCGGCGACGACGACGCGGTCGAGAGCACGCAGTCCGACCTCGTCCACGCCGCGATGGCGGCCCACGACTGGTCCTCCCATCCGCTCGGCCCGCCCGAGCGCTGGTCACCGGAGCTGCGCAGCGTCGTCCGGATGCTGCTCGACTCCCGGTTCTCGATGTGGATGGCGTGGGGCCCGGACCTCACGATGTTCTACAACGACGCCTACCGGCGCGACACGCTGCGCGGCAAGCACCCGTGGGCGCTCGGCCGCTCGGCGCGCGAGGTGTGGGCCGAGGTCTGGGACGACGTCAGCCCGCTGATCGGGTCGGTGCTCGCCGGCGGTGGGGCCACCTGGGACGAGGACCTCCTGCTGTTCCTCGAGCGCAGCGGCTACCCCGAGGAGACCTACCACACCTTCTCCTACAGCCCGCTGCACGAGGACGGCGCCGTCGCCGGGATGCTGTGCGTGGTCACCGAGAACACCGACCGCGTGCTCAGCGAACGCCGCATGCAGACGCTGCGCGACCTCGCCGCCGACCTGGGGCCGACCCGCACCGGGGCGCAGGTGTACGCCGCGGTCGGGCGCGCGCTGGCCGGTAACCCGCGGGACGTGCCGTTCGGGCTGGTCTACGAGTTCACCGAGGACGGCGGGACCCGGCTCGCCGGATCCGCGGGCATCGCGGCCGACGCGCCCGGGGCCGACCAGGCCGGCTGGCCGCTCGACCCGGTGCGCGAGGGCGGCACGGCGGTCGTCGACGACCTCGCCGCCCGCCTGCCGGGGCTGCCCCGGGGCGCCTGGGACCGGCCGCCGTCGCACGCCGTGCTGGTCCCGCTCGCCGGGGCGCAGGGCGAGACCCGGATCCGGGGGGCGCTGGTCGTCGGGCTGAACCCGTTCCGGACCTTCGACGAGCGCTACCGGGCGTTCGTCGACCTCCTGGCGGGCCAGGTCGGGGCCGCGCTGGTCGCCGCGGGCGCCTACGAGGCCGAGCGCGAGCGGGCCGAGGCGCTCGCCGAGCTCGACCGCGCCAAGACCGACTTCTTCGCAGGCGTCAGCCACGAGTTCCGCACGCCCCTGACCTCGGGCAGACCGAGGATCTCGCGACCGGACACCCGGACGCTGCCGGTCACCGTCGTCCCGGCGGGGAGCAGGCCCAGCACGGTGCGGACCAGGGTGGACTTCCCGCTCCCGGAGCGGCCGACGACGGCCCAGCGCTCGCCGTCGTCGATGCGCAGGTCGACGTCGTCGAGGGCCCGGTGGCCGTCCGGGTAGGTGACGGTCAGGCCGCGGACCTCCAGCGCGCTCACCGGTGCCCCCGCGGGTCGGTCACATCGCGCAGCGCGTCGCTCACCAGGGTCGCCGCGGCGACGGCGAGGACCAGCCCGGCCCCGGGCCCGATCAGCTGCCACGGCGCGAAGGCAAAGGTCTCCCGCCCGGCCGCGAGCATGGTGCCCCACTCGGCGGTGGGCGGCTGCGTGCCCAGCCCGAGGAAGGACAGCCCGGCCAGGAGCAGCACGGCGTCGCCGAGCCCCAGGGTGGCCGCCACCGACACCTGGGCGGTGACCCCGGGGACGACGTGGGTCAGGACCGCCCGTACCGGTCCGACCCCGGCCATCCGCGCCGCGACGACGTCCGGCCGGTGCCGGGCGCCCTGCGCGACGCTGCGGGCGAGCCGGGCGAGCGAGGCCCAGCTCGTCACCACCATCGCCAGCACCAGGTTGAGGTGCCCGGGTCCGAGCACACCGACCACGGCGAGGGTCAGCACGAGCGTCGGCAGCCCCAGCATGACGTCGGTGGCGCGGGTGAGCACGGTGTCGAGGGCGCCGCCCACCGCACCGGCCAGCGTCCCGACGACGATCCCCACGACCGCGGACAGGACCATCACCGCCACCGCGGCGCCCAGCGAGCTGCGGGCCCCGGCGACGCTGCGGGCCAGCAGGTCCCGCCCGGCGTGGTCGGTACCGAGCAGGTTGCCCGGCGACGGCGGCGCGAGCTGGCGGGTGTAGTCGGGCAGGTCGGGGTCCGGGAGCACCCACGGCCCGACGACCGCCGCGACCAGCAGGACCGCCGCCATGGCGAGCCCGGCGCGGGCCGCCGGGCTCGCGAGCAGGGCGCGAGTGGTCCGCCCGTCGAGACCGCGCGGGACGGGCGGTGCCGCGGGGGTGAGGATCCCGGCCCCGGTCACCGTGCACCGCGCAGGCGGGGGTCGATCACGGCGCAGACGAGGTCGAGGATCAGGCTCGCCACCACGTAGGCGACGACGGCCAGCAGGGTGAACCCGACGATCACCGGCATGTCCCGGGCCGTGATCGCCTCGACGGTGAACCGCCCGACGCCCGGCCAGGTGAACACGCTCTCGACGATCGAGGCGCCACCGATCAGCGCCGCCGTGCCCAGCCCGACCATGGTCAGGAACGGGGCGAGCGCGTGCGGCAGCCGGTGCACCAGCAGGACGCGCAGCGGACCGGCGCCGCGGGCCCGCGCGACCGTCACGTGCACGGCACCGCCGGCCTCGACCAGGCTCGTGCGCAGCACCCGCGACCACACGGGCACCGACCCGGTGGCGAGGACGAGCGCGGGCAGCAGCACCGTGCCCCAGCCGCCGTCGGCGATGACCCGGCCGAGACCGGCCCGGACCACGACCAGGTCGAGCAGCACCACCCCGAGGACGAACCCGGGGACCACCAGCAGGACGAGGGCCACGACCCGCGACACCGTGTCCGGCCAGCGCCCGGCGCCCAGTGCCGCCGTCGTCCCGAGCGCCAGCGCGGCGACGACGGCGATCCCGAGCGCGGCGACGGTCAGCCGTAGCGTCGCGGGCAGTCGCTGCGCGAACTCGGCGGCCACCGGCCGCCCGGTCCGCCAGGAGACACCGAGGTCGCCGCGCACGGCGTCGCCGGCCCACCGTCCGAACCGGACCGGCAGCGGGTCGTTGAGCCGCAGCTCGGCGCGGACCGCGGCCACCGCGGCCGGGGTGGGTTCCAGGACCCCGCGCGCCTGCAGGACCCGTTGGGCCGGGTCGCCCGGGGTGACCGCGAGCATCCCGAAGACGAGCACGGCCGCACCGGCCAGGGTGAGCAGGGCCTGACCGAGCCGCCGGAGGACGGTGCGCACCTGCTCAGCCCGTCGGCGCCGTGTCGTGGGCGACCCACAGGTTGGAGCCCTCGATCGCGTAGCCGCTCCACGCGGGCGAGGTGACGACGGCGGGTCTGCGCAGCCCGACGTAGGCGAGGTGCCCGCGCTCGGCGATGCGCTGCTGGACCCGGCGGAGCAGGTCGTCGCGGGCGGCCGGGTCGAGCTCGACGCCCACCCGGTCGACGAGCGCGTCCAGCTCCGGGTCGGCGATGCCGCTGAAGTTGGCCTCCCCGTCGCTGCGGACGATGGTCTGCAGCGGCAGGACGTAGTCCCCGCCGAAGGAGATGAAGCCGCGGGAGCTGATCCCGGAGTTCCAGCCGGTGCCGGTCTTGAGGACCGAGTCGATGTCGGGCACCTGGCGGATGTCGACGCCGACGCCCAGCTCCGCGAGCTGGGCCTGCAGCGCGAGGGCGACGGCGTCGGAGTCGGGCTGCTCGGGGTAGGTCAGCATCGAGAAGCGCAGCGGGCGGCCGTCGCGGGTGCGGGGACCGTCGCCGGTCCGCACCCAGCTGGCCTCGTCGAGCAGCCGCTCCGCGGCCGCGACGTCGGTGCGCTGGGTCGTCTCCGCCCACGGCCGGCTCGGCACGTACAGGCCGGTGGCCGGCAGGAACTGGCCCTGCATGACCTCGTTCGCGATCGCGTCGTAGTCGACCGCGGCGTAGACGGCCCGGCGGACGCGGTCGTCGTCGAAGGGGGCCTCGCGCTGGTTGAGGAACAGCGGCAGCGACGGGCCGGTGGGCTCGTCGGTCACCACCGCGACGTCGTCGCGGCCCGCCAGCGTGGGCAGCGTCGCGCGCGAGGGGTAGAGCGCGATGTCGGCCTCCCCGGCCTGGACCGCCTGGATCCGTGCCGCCGCCTCGGGGACGAAGCGCACGGTCACCTCCTCCAGCGCGGGCGGACCGTCCCAGTGGTCGGCCCGCGGGGCCAGCCGGGCGGCCGAGGAGTCCAGGGACTCCACCACGTAGGGGCCGGTGTAGATGCCGGCGTCGACCAGAGCGGACGCGGGCGCGCCGGAGTCGCGGTGCGCGCGGTACGCGGCGCTGTCGTAGACGGGCAGGATCGACTCGTCGGCGAGCAGCGCGGGCACGTTCGGCGCCGGGCGCCCGGTGGTGAGCACGACCTCGTGCGGTCCGGTCGCCGCCGCCGTGGCCCCCGGGAGGGCCGCGGCGAACGAGGCGTTGTCGGCCAGCTGGAAGGTGATCAGCTCGGCGAGCGCGGCGGCGTCGAGCGGGCGGCCGTTCACGAACGAGGCGTCGGGCGGCAGGGTCATCCGCCAGGTCAGCGGGCCGGTCGAGGTCAGCTCCTCGAGCACCCACGGGGTCGGGTCGCCGGCGCGGTCCGGGCGCATGAGCAGCTCCGCGTAGCCGAACTCGACGCCCCAGATCGCGTTCTCGGCCGGGTCCAGGTCGTCGATCGCGAAGCTCGTGGCGAAGGTCAGGGTGCGGTCCGCGCCTCCGCCGGCGCCGCCGGTCGTCTGCACGCACCCGGCGGTGAGCAGCAGGACGGCCGTCGCCGCCGCGATGGCACTCATGATCCGTCTCGCAGGCATGGGTGTCCCTCCCCCGACGGCGGACCCCGGGGCCACGACGCCGACACGACAATTCGGATGATCGTCACGATCGGCTTACTCATACGTGAACACATGAACTGATGTACAGACGTAGTGACGGTGGTCGCTCAGCCCCGGGTCTGCGGCGCGCCCGTGGCGCGCACCGTCCACCGGTCCGGCCCGCCGCGCAGGTCGGTGACGGTCAGCGGGCCCGCGTCGACCCGCCAGAACGCCGTGGCGGGCGCCCCCAGGACCAGCACGACGGCGGCCCGGACCACGGCGGGCCCGCACACCGCGACCGTGTGCCCGCCCCCGACGGCGGCCAGCACGCCCCGGACCCGGTCGAGCAGGTCGTGCAGCGACTCCCCGCCGTGCGGCGCCGCCGCCGGGTCGGCGAGCCAGGCCGCCACCCCCTCCGAGTCCTCGGCGGCGACGACGTCGAGCGGGCGGCCCGCCCAGGCGCCCGCGTCCCAGGACCGCAGTGCCGGATCAGCCTCCCCCGGGCCGCCCAGTGCGGCGCACGTCGCCGCCGACGCGGGGTCCGGCGCGTGCCGGAACCGGTCGGCCCGGAGCCGGGTCAGGGCGCGCAGGTGGGCCTCCGCACCCGGCGCGACGGGCTCGTCGGCCGGGAAGTGTGCGCCCCGCGTCCCGTTCGTGGCGGCATGCGTCACCAGTGTGAGCCGAGAGGTCCCCGTGGTCACTTGACGACCCCTGACACCGCGCGCACCATTTCTCTGTGCATCTGTTCAGATGTACACCCCCGGACCCCGGAGCGACCGATGACCCACGCCGTCCCCGCACCGCTCACCGGAGCCGTGCCGGCTCCCATCCCGCTGCGCGAGATCGCACCGTGGGCGATCTTCGCCGGCGTCGTCATGCTCGTGCTGCTGTACCTGGTCGGCATCGACCAGGGCGTCACCTCGCTGGTGCCCGGCGCGATGATCCACGAGTTCGTCCACGACGGCCGGCACCTGCTCGGCTTCCCCTGCCACTGACGCGGAGCCGGACGTGATCGTGAGAGCTCTGCTGGTCCGCGGCATGATCGCGGGCCTGGCCGCGGGTGTCGTGGCCTACCTGTTCGCCCGGTTCTTCGGCGAGCCCCCGCTGGACGGCGGGATCGCCTTCGAGGACGCCATGGCCGCGGCCTCCGACGAGCACGCCCACGAGGACCTGGTCAGCCGCGCCGTCCAGGCGAACGTCGGGCTCGGTGTCGCCTACGTCGTCTACGGAATCGCGATCGGCGGCATCCTCGCCCTCGTGTTCGCCGTCGCGCGCGGACGGCTGGCGCCGCTGGGCTCGCGGTCAACCGCGGTGGTCGTCACGCTGCTCGGGTTCGTCTCGGCGGTGCTGGTGCCGCTGGTGAACTACCCGGCGAACCCGCCCGCCTCCACCGCCGACGACACCATCGGCTCGCGCACCGGGCTGTTCCTGCTCATGGTGGTCGTCTCGATCGCGCTGATGGTTGTCGCCGTGGTCGCGTCCGAGCGGCTGACGCCGCGGCTGGGCCGGTGGAACGCCGTCGTCGCCGCCGGGGTCGGCTACCTCGTGGTGACCCTCGTCGTCGGGTCGCTGCTGCCCGCCGTCGCCGAGACGCCTGCCGACTTCCCGGCGACGGTGCTCTACGACTTCCGTGCCGCCGCACTGGGCGCGCAGGTCGTCGTCTGGGGCGTGTTCGCGCTCGTGTTCGGCGCACTCGTGCACGAGCGCAGCCCGGCCGCGGGGACGGCCCGGCGCGCCGCCGTCGGCTGAGCCGCCGCGGGCGGGTCAGCGGCAGAGCACGTCGTCGGGCGGGAGCGTCCCGTCCACCAGGTACGACGTCGTGACCCCCAACGCGCACGGGGTGTCCCCGACGCCCGCGTACACGCCGTGTCCGCTCCCGTTCTCGACGACGAGCCGGGCCCGGTCGCCGAACTTCTCCCGCAGCAGCTCACCTCCGCGCAGCGGGGTGACCGGGTCGTGGCGGTTCTGCACGATCAGCACGTTCGCCGGGCCCTCGTCGAGCACACGGACCGGCGGCTCGGCCGGCTCGTACGGCCAGAAGGCGCAGGGCAGCACGTTCGCGCTCGCCGCGCCGTACACCGGGAACCGCTCGCGGTCCTGCGCCACCGCCCGCTGGTACACCGCGACGTCCCGCGGCCAGGCGACGTCGTTGCAGGTCGTGGCCAGGAACGCGGTGTACGCGTTGTCCTGCGGCGACGGGCCCGGGGGCGGCGCGGGGGCGGGCGGCGCCGGGGCGGGCGGCGCGTCGCCGGACAGCAGCGACTGCCAGGCCGCGGCGGTGCTGCCGTAGAGGGTCGGGCCGTACAGACCGACGAAGGTGGCCGCCCGGAACACCCGCCCGTCCACCCCGTCCGACGGCCGGTCGTCGAGCCGCACGGGGAGCCGGAGGTAGGTCGCCCGCACCTCCTGCGGGGTGGCGCCCAGCCCGTAGGTGCCGTGCCGGTCGGCGGCCCAGCGGGCGAAGTCCCCGAAGGTCTCCTCGGCGCCGAGTGCGTAGCGGCGGATGCCCTCGGGGTCGAGGTGGGTGTCACCGATGTTGCTGTCGAGCACGACGCGGTCGGAGCGGTCGGGGAACAGGGAGGCGTAGGCCGCCCCGAGCGCCGAACCGTAGGAGAAGCCGAGGAAGCTCGCCTTCTCCTCGCCGAGCGCGGCCCGGATGCGGTCCATGTCCCGGGCGACGTTGGCGGTCGTGACGTGCCGCAGGTGCCCGTTGCGGTCGTTCGCCGCGCACCGCTGCGCCACCTCCCGCGCGACCTCGGCCGTCCGCAGGACCGCCGCGTCGTCGGCGGCGTACGGCGGGATGTTGCCGATGTAGTCCTGGTCGGTGGTGAACCCGCAGCTCACCGGGTCCGAGTGGCCGACCCCGCGGGTGTCGAACCCGATGATGTCGTAGCTCTCCTGCACGCTCGCGGGCAGACCGCGCTTCACCAGATCGTTCGCGAACGCCAGCCCGGACCCGCCCGGACCCCCGGGGTTCAGGACCAGGATCCCGCGGCGCTTCTCCGGCTTCGTGCTCGCCAGCCGGGACACCGTGATCGTGATCTGCTCGGCGTCGGGGCTGCCGTGGTCCAGCGGCACCGGGATCTGCGTGCACTGCAGTGCGACCAGCGGCGCCACCACGTCCGCGGGGCAGGGGCCCCACTCCGGCCCCGCCGCGGGTTCCGCCGCCCCCGCGGGTGCGGCGACCGCCGCACCGATCAGCCCGGCCAGCAGCGCCGGCACCGTGGCCCGGATCAGGTTCCGTCGTCCTCGCATCGTTCCCGTCCCCTCGTCGCGGTCGGGGCGGACGCTAGGAACGCCGTCCGGCTCCGCACATCGATCGAACGGCCACGGCCTCCGACCGAAGTCGTAGTGCGGGACCTTCGGCCCGGGCCGGGCGTGCCGCCCGGCCCTGCCCCGCCCGTCGTTCCCGGCGGAGCATCGGACCCGGGACGACGGAGGAGGTCACCATGATCGAGGTCGGGGTGCGCGGGGAGCTCACGGTGATGGTCGCGGTGGCCGGTGCCGAGCTGGCCGGGCAGGGGCTGCGCCCGCTCGTCGTCCGGGCGGGCGACGCCCGCACGCTCGCCGGGGTCGCCGGCGTCGTGCTCGTCGGGGCGTGGGGCAGGCCGTGGGCCCGCGCCGCCGCGAGCCGGTTCCTGCACCGGCACGCGACGGTGCTGCGGGTCCGTCCGCTGTGGATGGTCGACGCCGCGCCCGCCGGGGACGGCCGCCCGCACCCGGTGCCGGCGCCGGACCTGGATCTCCCGGTGCGGCTGCACACCGCCGGGACACCCGGCGGGCGGGAGTGGACGGCCGGGCTCGCCGCCGCGGCGGTGTCGCGGTGACGGCGGCGTCGTCGTCCGGGCCGGAGGTGCTGTGGCGCGCGCTCTCGGCGGCGGTGCGCGCCCCCTCGGTGCACAACACCCAGCCGTGGCGCTGGCGGGTCGCGACCGACCGGTTGGAGCTGCACGCCGACCCCGACCGGCGGTTGCCCTTCACCGACCCCGACCGGCGCGACCAGCTGGTCAGCTGCGGGTCCGCGCTGGGTTTCCTGCACGTCGCGCTCGCCGCGCTCGGGGCGGGTCACGAGATCACCCGGCACCCGACCGGGGACCGGAACCACCTGGCGACGGTCCGGCTCACCGGGGCGCCCCCGGACCCGGCCGACCACACCGTGGCGGCGCTGGCCCGGGCGATCCCGCGCCGGCGCACCGACCGGCGGCCCTTCCGCGAGGGCGTGGACTCGCGGCACGCCCGCGCGGTCCTCGGCGAGCACGCGGCGCGGTACGGCGCCACCCTGCACACCGTGACCGACGCGGTCGCCCGCGAGCACCTCGCGGCGCTGGAGGACACGGCGGCGCGGGAGGTCCGCGCCCGCCCCGGCCAGGCCGCCGAGCTGCTGGTCTGGACCCACCGCTACCCGGGCTCGCACGACGGGGTCCCGGCCGGGTCGCTCCCCCGCGGCGCACCGTGGCGGCCGGGCCCCGACCTGGGCGTGCGCTTCCCGGGCGGCTCGCTGCCGGCCCGGGCCGCCGTCCGCGACGAGGCCACGATCATGGTGCTGACCACCCGCGCCGACGACGACCCGGCCCGGCTCGCCGCCGGGGAGGCGGCCGGGGTCGTGCTGCTCGCCGCCACCGCGTCCGGTCTCGCGACCTGCCCGCTCTCGCGGGTGCTGGAGACCTCGCGGACCCGGGCGGACCTGGCCCGGCAGGTCCTGCGCACCGCCGACCACCCGCAGCTGCTGCTGCGCGTCGGCCGCCCCCAGGACGACGCCGAGCTCCCGGAGACACCGCGCCGCAGGCCCGCCGACGTCCTGCTGCACTGACGGCCGCACCGGCTGCCGCACAGCCTGCTGCGCCGACTGCTGCACCGGTGTCCCCGTGACCGGGAGCACCCGGGCGCCGGGACCTTCGGCCCGCCCGGTGTGCCCGGAACGCCCGTTAGCCTCGGTCCGACGACGACCCGGCCCGGAGGACGACGATGACGATCTCGGTGTTCCTGCTCGACGACCACGAGATCGTGCGCCGCGGGCTGGCCCAGCTGCTCGGCATGGAGGACGACATCGAGATCGTCGGCGAGGCCGGGACCGCGGCGCAGGCCCTCGCCCGCATCCCCGCGCTGCGCCCGGACGTCGCGCTGCTCGACGTCCGGCTGCCCGACGGCGACGGCGTCTCGGTGTGCCGCGACCTGCGCTCGGCGGTCGTCCCGCCGCCGGCCTGCCTGATGCTCACCTCGTACTCCGACGACGAGGCGCTGTTCGGCGCGATCATGGCCGGGGCCGCCGGGTACCTGCTCAAGCAGGTCGCGGGCGTCGACCTGGTCGGTGCCGTGCGCACGGTCGCCGCCGGCGGCTCGCTGCTCGACCCGCGGGCGACCGCCGCGGTGCTGGCACGGCTGCGCACCGGCGGTTCCGACCCCGACGCCGACCCCCGCTACGACACCCTCAGCCCGCAGGAGCAGCGGATCCTCGGGCTCGTCGCCGACGGGCTCACCAACCGCCAGATCGGCGCCACGCTGCACCTGGCCGAGAAGACCGTGAAGAACTACGTGTCCTCGATCCTGCACAAGCTCGGGTTCTCCCGGCGCACCGAGGCCGCCGTCTACGCCGTCGAGCGCCGCCACGGGCGCTGACCCGCTCAGCCCAGCGGAACCGTCCACCGCAGCCGGGTGCCCCCGGTCGCGACGCGCTCGACGACCGAGGTGCCGCCGAGCTCGGCCGCGCGGTCGGCGATGTTGCGCAGCCCGCTGCGCCGGCCGGTGGGGGCGATGCCGCAGCCGTCGTCGGTGACCTCCGCGGACAGCTCCTCCCCGGCGGCGACCCGCACGTGCAGCCGGGCCGCACCGGAGTGGCGGACCGCGTTCGACACGGCCTCGCGCACCACGGCCAGCAGGTGCACGGCGACGTGCGCGGGCACGACGGTGTCGACCGGTCCCGCGGTGTCGACGGTCGCGTCGATCCCGGACGCGGCCGTCACGTGCGCGACGGTGTCGAGCAGCCGCCGGCGCAGACCGCCGCCGCCCTGGTCCGCGGTGTGCAGGTCGAAGATCGAGGTGCGGATCTCGCGGACCGTGCGGTCCAGCTCGTCGACGGCCTGCCCGACCTGCTCGCGCACGGCGGCGCCCGCGGCGTCGACGCCGGCGCGGCGCAGCGTGCCCTGCAGGGTGAGGCCGACCGCGAAGAGCCGCTGGATGACGTGGTCGTGCAGGTCGCGGGCGATGCGGTCGCGGTCGGCGAGCACCGCGAGCTCGCGCTGGGTGCGCTGCTTGTCCCCCAGCTCCAGCGCCAGCGCCGCCTGGTCGGCGAAGGACACCAGCAGCGGCACCTCCGACGGCCGGAACGGAGGGTCGCCGGGGGCGCGGCGGGCGACCAGGACCCCGCTCACCCGGCTCGCGGCCCGCATCGGCACCGCGACGACCGGCCCGCGGGCGCCGTCGACGCCGACCGGGGCGTCGGTGACGTCGGCCAGGACCGGCTGGCGGAGCTCGACGGCCCGGCGCAGGAGCGCGTCGTCGGGACCGCCTGCCGGCGGCGGACGGCCCGCGGTCGCGCCCTCCCGGAAGCCGCCGTCGTCGTCGGGGCCCAGGGCGATCAGGGTCCCGTCGGCCCGGGACAGCTCCAGGCTGCGCCGGGCGACGAGCGCGAGCGTGTCGGCCTCGCCGGTACCGGCCAGCACCTCGCCGCGGATCTCGGCGAGAGCCTCCAGCCACTGCTGACGGAGCAGTCCCTGCTCGAACAGGTCGGCGTTCTGCACGGCGATCCCGGCCGCGGCGGCGAGCGCCATGAGGATCAGCTCGTCGTCGGCGGTGAACTCGGTGCCGGTGCGCTTCTCGGTGAGGTAGAGGTTGCCGTAGACGGCGTCGCTGACCCGTACGGGGACGCCGATGAAGCTGCGCATCGGCGGGTGGTGGGGCGGGAAGCCGACCGAGGACGGGTGCGCCGACAGGTCGTGCAGGCGCAGCGGACGCGGGTCGGCGATCAGCTGGCCGAGCAGGCCACGGCCCTCGGGCGGGCGTCCCAGCGCGGTGCGGGTCGCCTCGTCCAGGCCGACGTCGACGAAGCGGGCGATGCTGCCGTCCGGTGCGAGCACGCCCAGCGCGCCGTAGCGGGCGTCGACCAGGTCCACCGCGGACTGCACGATCCGCTCCAACGTGGTGTCCAGCTCCAGACCGGCCGCGACCCCGAGCACCGCGTCGAGCAGCCGCTGCGTCCGCCGCCGGGTGGACGCGATCTCGGCGAGGCGGTCCTGCACCTCGCCGATCAGCTGGTCCAGGCGCAGGCCCGCCAGCAGACCGGAGATCTCGCCCTGCCCGTCACCGTCCCCGCGACCGTGTCCCTCGTCCGTCGTCGTCACCGGGCCGACGATACGGCGGGCGCCCGGCACGGGCCGGGACCTTCGTACCTGTCCCACCGGCGGCGTCGGCGCCCACCATCGCCACGGAGGCACCGGTGAACGCCCGGTCGCCGGGAGGGACGCACATCATGGACACCGTCGGCGCGGACGCGCCGGTCACCCCGAGCCTCGGTCTCGACGCCGCGGCGACCGCCCGGGTGCTGGCGACGGCGGGCCTGGCGCCGTCGCTGCACAACGCCCAGCCGTGGCGGTTCCGGGTCGGCGCCGACCACCTCGAGCTGCGGGCCGACCCCGCGCGACGGCTGCCGGTCGCCGACCCGACCGACCGCGAGCTGCGGATCGGCTGCGGGGCGGCGCTCTACGGGCTGCGTCTCGCGCTGGCCGGCGCCGGGATCCGCCCGCTCGTCACCCGCCTCCCCGACCCGTCGGACCCGGAGCTGCTCGCGGTGGTCCGGCGCGGCGCGGCGATGCCGGCCACCCCCGAGCAGCGACGGCTGCTGGAGGCGGTGCCGCGCCGGCACACGAACCGGCGCCCGTTCTCCGACGTCCCGGTGCCGAACCCGATCCGCTTCGCGCTCACCCGCGCCGCGTTCGAGGAGGGCACCTGGCTGCAGCTGGTGACCGACCCGGACGACCTCGCGGTGCTGGGTGGTCTCGCCCGCGAGGCGCACGCCCGCCAGTCCGCCGACCCGGCGTTCGTCGCGGAGATGGCGGCCTGGACCGGCCGGCACGGCGGCCTCGACGACGGCGTCCCCGCCTCGGCGGGCAGGCCGCTGCCGGCCCCGAACCAGCCGTGGGTGACGCGGGACTTCGGCGGGCCCGGCCACCCGCGGCCCGCGCCGGCCGCGTTCGAGTCGGCCCCGCTGATCGCGGTGCTGACCTCGCACCTCGACGGCCCCCGCGAGGACCTGCGCGCCGGCGAGGCCCTGGCGCGGGTGCTGCTGACCGCGACCGCCGAGGGCCTGTCGGCGTCGCCGGTGTCCCAGCTGGTGGAGGTCCCCGACGTGCGGGAGCGGGTGCGCCGCTCACTCGCCCGGGACCGTCCCCCGCAGGTCGTCCTGCGCCTGGGCCACGGGGTCCCCGTCCCGGCGACGCCGCGACGCCCGGCCGCCGACCTGGTCGACCCGGGCTGACCCGGGTCCGGCCCGGGACCTTCGCCCCGGGCCGGGCGGGCCGTCCGGTACGCCGCGGACCGACCTTCGCCCGGAGCCCGCCCACCCGGTCCGGACGACCATCGGGTGACGGGTCCACCCGGGACCCGCCGGCTCCGGAGGGGCGTGATGAATCTCGACCTCGCGCGGTGGCAGTTCGCGATCACCACCGTCTACCACTTCCTGTTCGTCCCGCTGACGATCGGCCTGTCGCTGCTCGTCGCGGGCCTGCAGACCACCTGGTTCGTCACCGCCGACGACCGCTGGCTGCGCGCGACGCGGTTCTGGGGAAAGCTCTTCCTGATCAACTTCGCGATGGGCGTCGTCACCGGCATCGTGCAGGAGTTCCAGTTCGGGATGAACTGGAGCGACTACAGCCGCTTCGTCGGCGACATCTTCGGCGCCCCGCTGGCGATCGAGGGCCTGCTCGCCTTCTTCCTGGAGTCGACCTTCCTCGGTCTGTGGATCTTCGGCTGGGACCGGCTGTCGAAGGGCGTGCACCTCGCCTGCATCTGGCTGGCCGCGATCGGAACGGTGCTGAGCGCCTACGTCATCCTCGCCGCGAACTCCTGGATGCAGCACCCGGTCGGCTCCACCGTGAACGCCGCGACCGGCCGGGCGGAGCTGACCGACTTCGGTGCGCTGCTGACCGGCTCCACCGCCGTCGGGGCCTTCTCCCACACCCTGGCCGCCTGCCTGGTGACGGCCGGGATGTTCCTGGTCGCGATCAGCGCGTGGAACCTGGTGCGAGACCGCCACCCCGAGGTCTTCCGCCCCTCGATCCGGGTCGGGCTGTGGACGACGCTGGCCGGGAGCCTCGGCGTCGTGCTCACCGGGGACCTGCAGGCCCGGCTGATGACCGAGCAGCAGCCGATGAAGATGGCCGCGGCGGAGGCGCTCTACGACACCGTCGCGCCGGCGTCGTTCTCGGTGTTCACCATCGGCTCGCTCGACGGCACCCGCGAGCTGTGGAGCCTGCGGGTGCCGCGGCTGCTGTCGTTCCTGGCCACCGGCACCTGGGACGGCGAGGTGGAGGGCGTCCACCAGCTGCAGGACAGGGCCGTCGCCGCGTTCGGGCCGGGTCTGTACACACCGGACATCCCGCTCAGCTACTGGATGTTCCGGCTGATGATCGGTTTCGGGCTGCTGGCGGCGCTGCTCGCCGTCGTCGGGCTGTGGCTGACCCGGCGTTCCCGGGCGACGCGGCGGCTGCCGCGCTGGTTCGGCCCGGCCGCCGGTCTGGGTCTGGCCGCGCCGCTGCTCGCGAACTCCGCGGGCTGGATCTTCACCGAGGCGGGCCGCCAGCCCTGGGTCGTCTACGGCGTGCTGCGCACCGCCGACGGTGTCTCGCCGAGCGTCGGCTGGGCGTCGGTGCTCACCTCGCTGGTCGTGTTCACGCTGCTCTACGGCGCGCTGGCCGTCGTCGAGGTCGTCCTGCTCGTCCGGGCCGTGCGCGCCGGTCCGCCGCCGCCCGCGGGCGTCGCCGACCCGGAGCCGGCCGGGACCACCGCCCCCGTTCCGACCTACTGAGGAGGGGACCGACATGGCACTCGTCGACGTCTGGTTCGTCCTGATCGCGGTCCTGTGGACCGGTTACCTCTGCCTGGAGGGCTTCGACTTCGGGGTGGGGATGCTGCTGCCCGTCGTCGCCCGTGACGAGCCCGACCGCCGCGTCGCGCTCGGCACGATCGGCCCGGTGTGGGACGGCAACGAGGTGTGGCTGATCGTCGCGGGCGGCGCGACCTTCGCCGCGTTCCCCGAGTGGTACGCGAGCCTGTTCTCCGGCTTCTACCTGGCGTTCCTGCTGCTGCTCGTCGCGCTGATCCTGCGCGGGATCGCGCTGGAGTACCGGGGGAAGGAGCCGCGCTGGGCCCCGGTGCTGGACCGCGTGCTGACCGGCTCGTCGCTCGCCGCGGCGCTGCTGCTCGGGGTGGCGCTGGCGAACATCGTGCACGGTGTCCCGCTCGACGCCGACCACGAGTTCACCGGCACGCTGCTCACCCTGCTCCACCCCTACGCGCTGCTCGGCGGCGTCACCACGGTGCTGGTCTTCGCCCTGCACGGGGCGGCCTTCCTCGCGCTGAAGACCGACGGCCCGGTGCGCGAGCGCTCCACCACCGTCGCGGTGACGGCCGGGCTGTGCGCGATCCCGGCGGGTGCGGCGTTCCTGGTCTGGACGCTGCTCGACGGCGCCCCGGTGTGGATCGTCGCCCCGGTCCTGGTCGCGGCCCTCGGCCTGGCCGGCGGGACCCTCGCCGCCGTCCGGGGCCGGTCGGGCCGGTCGTTCACCGCGACCAGGGTCGCGATCGTCGCCGTCGCGGTGACGCTGTTCGGGTCGCTGTACCCGGACGTGCTGCCGTCGACGACCGACCCGGCCTTCTCGCTGACCGTGGTGAACGCGGCGTCGACGGCGTACACGCTGACGATCATGACCTGGGTGGCCGCGGTCGTCACGCCGGTCGTGCTCGCCTACCAGGCCTGGACGTTCTGGGTGTTCCGGCGGCGGCTGACCCGCGACGACGTGGTGGACGCGGCGCACTGAGACCCGGGCCGGGGACGGTGTCGGGCGCGGGACGCGGCGGCGGTCCCCGGCAGCTCCGGCCGGTCCGTCGTCTCCGACCCCGGCTCGCACCCGCGGACGACGAGGTGCTGACATCCGAGGTCCCACCGGTCCGGTTGCCCGCCCCCCGCCGCCCGGCTTACCGTCAGGGTGTCAGCCGTACGCCCCGGACCCCTGGTGTACCGATCGCCTCCACGGACGGAGCCTTCCGGTGCCCAGCCTCGTCACGATCCGCGCGGCCCGTCCGTGTCCGGTCCCGCCCCGGTGAGCGACGACCGGCCCGACCACCCGGATCCGGAGCTGCTGGCCCGCCTCGTCGAGGACCGGCCCGCCGTCGCCGGCCTGACCGCGGGCGAGTTCGGCGGGGTGGCCACCTACCTGCCCGGCCGGCGGGTCCGCGGCGTCCGGATCGGGCCGGACACGGTGGAGATCGCGGTCGTCGGCCGGTATCCGGCCACGGTCCCCAAGATCGACCGACAGGTCCGCGGCGCGGTCGCCCGCCACGTCCGGCACCGGGTCGTGCACGTGCACGTCGCCGACCTGGCCCTGCCCGGCGACCCCGGTCCGGGGGACGCGGTCGTACCGGACGCCGCCCGGACGTCACGGGAACCGGCCGGGGCGACGGGGCCCGTCCACGGGGCGCGGTTCCCGCCGGCCGGCCCACCCGGACACCCGCGGGTCGCGACGACCGCGTCCCCGGCGCAGCGGATACGGTGAGGGCCGACCGAGGTCATCACGGCTCCACGGCGCGCGACGCCGGGCGTGAGCGGCGGCCGCCGCCCCGGCGAACCACGATCGACCCCCGGCCGTGCCCCGCACGGGCGTGGTCGGAGAGCCGGTGCTGATGTCCGACGGTCGACCTCCTCCGTGTCCCCTCGGGTCCACCCCCGTCCGTCCGGGCCACCGGGACGGCGACCGGCGTGGGTGAGCGCGGGGCGGTGACCCGGTCCGTCGTCGCGAGCGCCCCGGGAGCCGCC
The DNA here is from genome assembly GCF_040105315.1 of Pseudonocardia tropica. Lineage (NCBI taxonomy): Bacteria > Bacillati > Actinomycetota > Actinomycetes > Pseudonocardiales > Pseudonocardiaceae > Pseudonocardia > Pseudonocardia tropica. Next base: position 40,840 of record NZ_JBEDNP010000018.1, on the reverse strand, counting down.
GACGAACGTGAGCTCGCCGAGCAGGTCTGCCGGGCCTGCGTCGACGGCCTCGACGTGGACGGTGCGGCCATCTCACTGCTGCCCACCGCCGCCACCCGGACCATCCTGGCCGCGACCGACGCGACCGCCCGTCTGCTGGAGGACCTGCAGTTCAGCCTCAACGAGGGCGCCTGCATGGAGGCCGCCGCCAGCGGCCGCCCCGTGCTGGTCCCCGACCTGCACCACGACCTCCACACGGCCCGGTGGCCGCTGTTCGCCGCCGCGGTCGCCGAGCGGACCGCGGTCGGCGCCCTGTTCGCCCTGCCCCTGCAGTGGGGTGCGGTGACCCTCGGCGTGCTCGACCTGTACCGGATCGCGCCGGGTCAGCTCGCCGACGACCAGTGGAGCGACCTGTCCGCGGTCGCCGACACGACGACGTGGCTGTTCCTGGGGCGCCGCACCATGCCCGGGCCGGCCGCGAGCGCCCCGGTGCCACCGGACGGGCCCGGCCCCGTCGGTCACACCGAGCGGTGGCTGGACGAGACCATCGGGTACCGGGCCGAGGTGCACCAGGCGACCGGCATGGTGCTGGCGCAGCTGGGCTGCTCGCCCACCGAGGCGCTCGCCCGCATGCGGGGTTACGCCTTCGCGCACGACATGTTGCTCGCCGACGTCGCCCGCGAGGTCGTCGCCCGACGGCTCGCGTTCACCGAGGAGACCCTGTGACCATGCCGCGGACACACCCAGGAGGACCGTCATGAGAACACCCGACCGCGAGCAGGACGTGGCCCTCGCCTTCGTCGCGCTCGCCGACACCCTGGTCGACGACTACGACGTCATCGACCTGCTCGACCGACTCGCGGCGCACTGCGTGTCGCTGCTCGACGCCGAGGCGGCCGGGATCCTGCTCGGCGACTCGCGCCGCGAGCTGCGCGCCGTCGCCGCCTCCAGCGAGGACGCGCGGACCATGGAGCTGCTGCAGCTCCAGTCGGACCAGGGGCCGTGCATGGACTGCTTCAGCACCGGCACGCCGGTGCTGATCCCCGACATCACCGGCTCCGACGAGGCCGCCCGTCGCTGGCCGCGCTTCGTCGAGGCGGCGCGGGCCGACGGGGGGTTCCGGTCGGTGCACGCGCTGCCGCTGCGGCTGCGGCACCGGGCGATCGGCGCCCTGAACCTGTTCCACCGCAGGCCGGGCCCGCTGCCCGAGGCCGACCTGCGGCTGGGCCAGGCGCTCGCCGACGTCGCCACCATCGGGATCCTGTCCGAGCGCACGATCCGCCACCGCGAGACGGTGCAGGAACAGCTCCAGACCGCGCTGAACAGCCGGGTGACCATCGAGCAGGCCAAGGGTGTCCTCGCCCACGCGCTGCAGCTCGGGATGGACGACGCCTTCGGCCGGCTCCGGCGGTACTGCCGGCGGCAGAACCTGCGCCTGTCCGAGGTCGCCGGCCGAGTCGTCGCCGGGGAGCTGTCCCCGTCGACGTTCAGCACGGAGGTCCCGTCCCCGCCCCGGCACGTCCGGCCCCGCAGGCCGTGACGCCGGACGTGCGGTCCGACCCACCGTGTGCCACATTGCGGTGGCGTGACCGTGCCGTCCCGTGGCGCGGTCCCGACCGCTCCCGGACCGGCTCCGGTCCCGTGGTCGCCCCTGTCCCCGGCGGCTCGTTCCGACGCGCGGACCGAGCGGTCGTCCGGACCGCCCGCCCCGTGTCCCGAGGGTCGATCGGAGAACACGCATGACGACGTCCCCACCCACCGAACCGTCCACCCGCGGCACCCCTCCGACGACGGCGGGCGGGTTCGGCGAGCTGGCCGCCCTGGTGTCCGGGGCGGGTCTGCTGCAGCAGGCCCGCCGCGCCTACCTGCTCCTGTTCGCGGCGAACGCGGTCCTGCTCGCCGGCGGCCTCACCGCGTTCGTGTGGCTCGGCCCGTCCTGGTGGCAGCTGCTGCTCGCGGTGTTCTTCGCGGTCGTGACCACGCAGCTGGCCTTCATCGGCCACGACGCGGGCCACCGTCAGATCTTCACCGGCCGGCGCGCCAACGACGTCGTCGGCTACCTGCACGGCGGGCTCGTCGGGCTGAGCTACGGCTCCTGGGTCGTCCAGCACACGGCCCACCACGCCCACCCCAACCACGCCGACGACGACCCGGACATCGACATCCCGGTCCTCGCCTTCAGCCCCGAGCAGGCCGCCGCCGCGCGCGGGCCGGTGCGGTGGATGATCGGCCACCAGGCGTACCTGTTCCTCCCGCTGCTGTTCCTGGAGGGCTGGAGCCTGCACGTCACCGCCGTCCGGGCGGTCGTCCGTCGTGAGGTCCCCCGCCCGCGGCTGGAGGCGGCGCTGCTCGTCGCGCACGCCGTCGGCTACCTGGGCGCGGTGTTCTGGGTGCTGGACCCGCTGCAGGCGGTCGTCTTCGTCCTCGTCCACCAGGGGCTGTGGGGCGTGTACATGGGGCTGGCGTTCGCGCCGAACCACAAGGGCATGCCCGTCATCCCGGCGGGACGGCGACTGGACCACCTGCACAAGCAGGTGCTGACCTCGCGCAACGTGCTCGGCGGCCGGGTGCTCGACCTCGCGATGGGTGGCCTGAACTACCAGGTCGAGCACCACCTGTTCCCGCGGATGCCGCGCCCGCACCTGCGCCGCGCCCAACCGCTGGTGCAGGCGTTCTGCACCGCACACGGCCTGCCCTACACCCGGACCGGGCCCCTGCGGTCCTACGCCGAGGTCCTGCGTCACCTGCACGCGGTCGGCGCCCCGCTGCGCCGCCCCACCGGGCCACCGGCCCCCTGACCCGTCCCCGGGTCCGCTCGGGGCGACCCCCGAAGGAGCACCACCAGCATGGACGACCGGCAGCCCGCACCCGACACCGACGACACCCGCCCGGACGACCTCTGCCCGGTCTGCCCGCACCGCTGGGCGGACCACGACGCCATCGACCGGAGGTTCTGCTCGGCGAAGATCGCGGGCGGGTCCTCGCGGGGGTGCGTCTGCGCCAAGAACCGCTGAGCACCGCACGGCCCGGGCACCACGCGCCCGGGCACCGGGCACGGGGAGCCGTACGGCCTCCCGTGCCCGGCTCAGGCCGCGCCCGCCCGCGCCCGCTCGGCGAGCGCGACGCGCACCGCGTCGTCGTAGCCCATGGGGTCGAACGGGACGAGCTCCCGGATGCTGTCGTCGCGGACGACGACCTCGTTCCCCATCGAGTCGATCAGCGACCGACCGGTCCGGACGTCGACGTCGGTCACCAGCGACAGCCACCGTGACGACAGCCGCGGGGTCAGCAACGGGACGGGCAGCGCCCGCAGGGTGCGCCCCCGCAGGGCCGCCACCCGTCGCATCATGTCGAGGTAGGCCAGGATCTCGGGACCCCCGATGTCGAACCGGTGACCGAGGCCGCCGGGGAGGTCCAGCACCCCGACGAGGTAGCGGACCACGTCGGCGACCGCGATCGGCTGGGTGCGGGTCCGGACCCACCGGGGACAGACCATGACGGGCAGGTGGTCGACGAGCTGACGGGTCATCTCCCAGGAGATGCCGCCGTGGCCGACGATGATCCCGGCGCGCAGGGTCGTCACCGGGACGCCGGTCGCGCCGAGCAGGTGCTCGACCGCGCGCCGGCTGCGCAGGTGCGCGGAGAGGTCGTCGTCGTCCTCGCCGAGTCCGCCGAGGTAGACGATCCGCCCGACGCCGGCCGCCGCGGCGGCGGTGGCGAACGCACTCGCCGCGCGGGCGTCGCGGTCGGTGAAGTCGGCGTGGTCCAGCGAGTGGACCAGGTAGTAGGCGGCCGTGCAGCCGGCCAGCGCGGCGTCCAGCGACCCGGGGTCGCCGACGTCACCTCCGACGGCCTCGCCGGCTCCCGGGTAGTCCCCCGGGCGGCGGGTCATCGCCCGCACCGGGTGGCCGGCGGCCTCCAGCGCGGGGCACAGCCGCCGGCCGACGAACCCGGAGGCCCCGGCCACGAGGACCGTCACGACCGCCCGCGGACGGCCCGGACGGCCCACAGGACGACCGTCGCCGCGGCCGCACCGCCCGCGGCGGCGAGGGCGGCCCGCAGCGGCGCGCGGGACCACCCGAGCCGGACCGCGGCGGCGGGCGCCACGGCCACCCGGCGGCTGCCGGTCAGGACCGCGCCGACCCGGCTCCGCGTACCGGCCCCCAGGGTGGCCACCGGCCCGGCCGGCCCCCGGACGTCGACGGTGATCCCGCCGCCGTCCAGGACCTCGGCGACCCGGCCGAGCTCGGCCCGGCCCAGTGCACCGGCCAGGACCTCGGGCCGCTGCACGTGGACCTCGACCCGGCGACCCCGCCCGACCACCCGGGCGGTGCTCGAGACGCCGGTGGGCAGCTCGACCCGCACCAGGAGGTCGGCGTCGACCTCGATCCCGGCCGGTGCGGGGTCCAGCGCGTCGAGCTCGGTGAGGAAGGCCTCCAGGTCCGGCACGGTGGCTCAGGCCCCGGGCTCGGCGTGGCCGACCGAGCCGGGGTTGTCCCGGTCCGTCGTCCTGATCCTGATCGTGCCGTCGAGCTTCCAGGTCGCCCGCTCGGCGTCCGGACCGGTCGTCTTCGGCACCTCGACCGACAGCTGGTCGAAGCTGTACTCGACGACCGCGCCCTTCCCGGTCAGGTAGGACCAGAGTTCGTGTCCGAACTCGGCGATGTTCGTGGTGCCGCTGCGGCTGTTCGACTGCGTGCTCGTCATGGTTCTCCTCGTCGATGGTGCTGGGTCGTGCACGGTTCTGGGCGGGGCCGGTCTCAGCCGTCCCCGCGCCGGGTCCGGCGCCAGCCGGCGATCCGGTCCTCCCCCCGCCGGGTCCGGCCGGCCTCGGTGACGCCGTCGGCCTGTGCGCGGGTCGCGCCGCGCCGGGAGACGGCGCGTTCGGCCTCGGCCAGGTCGATGACGTCGGCGATCTCGACGACGCCGTGGTAGGCGGTCGGCAGCCGGTCGGCCGACCCGTCCGGGGCCTCGCCGTCGCCCGGCTGCTCCTCCGGCTCAGCACCGTCGCGGTCCTCGCCGGGGTGGCGTTCACGGCGGTACGGGTTCTCGGGCGGCAGCCGGCCGGTGAAGCGGCCCCAGCCGCCCAGGATCAGCAGGAACGCCCCGGACACCAGGCTGAACACGACGTTCGACATGCCGAACGCCAGGATGTTCCACGAGGTGGGCAGCACGAGCACGTTCGCGATCCCGGAGAGCATGAACGCCGCCCCGGCCACGGTCAGCGCGGTGGAGGCGATGCGTTCACCGCCGATCGCCGCCGCGATCAGCAGCCCGCCGACGACCAGCGAGATCCCCGCGAGCAGGCCGTTGGTGGACAGCCCCGCGATCGGTACGCCCTCGGTGTCGAACCAGTCCAGCCGGTCCACCAGACCCAGCACACCGAAGCCGCAGAGCACGAGCCCGAACACGGCGGCCGCCGTGCGGTGCAGCACGGCGAGCCGGCCCGGCCGGCGCGACCAGGAGGTCTCCGCGGGCTCGTGCCAGACCCGGCTCATGTCGGGACCATCCGCCGGGTTCGCGCCGGCCTCGGACGGCACGGTGGTGCAGCGGTCACGGAGGTACCTCCATCGGTCTGGTCCGGGCAGGGGGTGGCAGGGACCGTTCAGGTGATCGGGTAGTGCTCCTCGACCAGCTGCCGGACGGCGGCGACGGTCGCGTCGAGACCGCCCTGGACGGTCCCGTCGTGATCGGGGACCCGGGTGGTGTGCAGCCACACCGTGACCTGCGAGCCGGGCCCGCTGCCGGTCCCGATGTCGGTGACCTCGAGGGAGCCGCGGTAGTCGCCGGGACCCTCGGAACCCCAGGCGATGCGCCGGGCGTCCCGGTCGACGTCGAACCAGGCGTCGCCCTCGACGCGGGTGCCGTCCGGCGTCTCCGCCTCCGTGTGCACCTCGTTCCCGTCGCCGGATCGGGCCGCGGTCATCCGGGAGAAGTAGCGGGGCAGGTTGCGGACGTCGGACAGGAAGGCGAACAGCGCCGCGGCGTCGGCGTTCACGGTGGTGCTCGCACGGAAGTCGGCCATGGGCGGTGCGCACTCCTCGGGTCGGGTACGGGTACGGGCCGCCAGGCGCCGGAGGGCGCTCGGTCCGGCGCGCAGCAGGTCGTGGCGCTCGCCGGCGGTGAGACCGCCCCACACCCCGTAGGGCTCCTGCACGAGCAGGGCGTGCAGGCCGCACTCCTCGATCACCGGGCAGACGGCGCACACCCGCTTGGCGGCGGCGTCCCGGGCGGCCGCGGCCGGACCACGCTCGCGGGCCGGATGGAAGAACACGCCGGCGTCGGTCTCGCGGCAGGCGGCGTGCATCTGCCAGTCCCACACGGTGGTGACCGGAGCCGGGAGCCGCCGGAGCTCAGCCATGACGCCGCCGGAGGCGAGGTCCTCGATCCAGGACGGAGATCATGGGACTGCCCCCTCGTCGCCGGACGCGGCGGGAGCCGGCCGGTCGGTGGCGGGCGGGTGCCGACGCACGGCCCCCGAACCCGGGTCCGGGACGCGGGACGGGTGTCGTCCCGACACGTCACGGACACTGCTGACGGGTTCGCCGGGGGCAGGGGCGAGAGGTTACCGGGGCCACGATACGGCGCCCCGGAGCCGACGACCAGGCTCGTCGTCACGATGGCGGCGGGACGTGGTCGCTGTCCGTCCACGGTCGCACGACCGCCGGACTCCGGCAACGGGAGCGCCGACCGCCGGCGTCCGGTTCCCGCCGGGCGGTCTCCGGCGCCCGTCCGGAGGGCGGGGGCGGCCGTCGTCGGTGGCCGATCGCCGCCGGGTGTGCCACCGTGAAACCAGCTCGTCCCGCCCCGGCCCCCGGCGTCCCGCTGCGTGACCGTCCCGGGTGATCTGCCGGCCGACCGACCGGTCGTCGTCCTCGACCGCCGGGCGCGCACGGATCCTCCGACGTCTCGGCACGTCTCCCTCCGGTGTCAGGAGCTTCCCATGCCCGCACACGTGTGCGACCGCTGCGGCGAGGTGACCGTCGACCTCGAACGGTGCCGCTGCGCGACCGCGACGACCGGCCCGTGGCCGGCCCGCCGCCCCGGCTCGGCGCGCCCACGGGCCTCGCGGCCGACCTGGCGGACCCGGCCCGTGCTGTCCCGCCCGGAACGGGACGCCGCCGCCTCCGACCCCGAACCGGCGTGAGCGCACCGGCGGGAACCGGTCCCGCGATGCGCAGGAGGACCCGATGAGCCCCGCCACCGCCTCGTCCCCCCGGCCCGACCGGGTCGCCTCGGGCGCCGACCAGCTGGACCAGCGCTACCACCCGGCGTCGGGGCTGCGGAAGCAGTTCAACAAGGTCTTCCCGACGCACTGGTCGTTCATGATGGGCGAGGTCGCCCTCTACAGCTTCGTCATCCTCGTGGTGACGGGCGTCTACCTGGCGCTGTTCTACGACCCGTCGATGGCCGAGGTGGTCTACAACGGGCCCTACGACCCGCTGCGCGGGGTGACCGTGTCCCGGGCCTACGAGTCGACCCTGGAGATCTCCTTCGAGGTCCGCGGCGGGCTGTTCATGCGTCAGCTGCACCACTGGTCCGCGCTGCTGTTCCTCGCGGCGATGTTCGTGCACATGTTCCGGACGTTCTTCACCGGCGCGTTCCGCAAGCCGCGCGAGGCCAACTGGATCATGGGCGTCGTCCTGATCCTGCTGGGGACCTTCACCGGCTTCACCGGCTACTCACTGCCCGACGACCTGCTCTCCGGGGTCGGCCTGCGGATCGCCTCCGGCATCACGCTGTCGGTGCCGGTGCTCGGGAGCTGGGTGCACTGGGCGCTGTTCGGCGGCGAGTTCCCCGGGACCGAGATCATCCCGCGGCTCTACATCATCCACGTGCTGATCCTGCCCGGGCTGCTGCTCGCGCTGATCGCGGCGCACCTGGGCCTGGTGTGGTACCAGAAGCACACCCAGTTCCCCGGCGCGGGCCGGACCGAGAACAACGTCATCGGCGTGCGGATCATGCCGCAGTTCGCGGCGAAGGCCGGCGCGTTCTTCTTCGTCGTCGCCGGAGTGCTGGGTCTGGTCGCGGGGCTGTTCCAGATGAACCCGATCTGGCACATGGGTCCCTACGACGTCGCGCACATCTCCGCCGGGTCGCAGCCGGACTTCTACATGATGTGGTCCGACGGCATGGCGCGGATCTTCCCGCCGTGGGAGTTCTACCTCTTCGGCACCTACACGATCCCCTCGACGTTCCTGCCGACCGCGGCCTTCCTGCCGGTGCTGTTCGTGCTGGCCGGGGCCTACCCGTCGATCGAACGCCGGATGACCGGCGACGACGCGCTGCACAACCTGCTGCAGCGCCCCCGCGACGTCCCCGTCCGCACGGCACTGGGGGCGATGGCGATCGCGTTCTACATGGTCCTTGTGCTGTCGAGCTTCAACGACTGGATCGCCTACTTCTTCCACATCTCGCTCAACGCGACCACCTGGGCGGGCCGGCTGCTGCTGCTCGTCGCGCCCCCGGTCGTGTACTGGCTGGCCTACCGCTGGTGCCTGGGCCTGCAGCGGTCGGACCGGCAGGTGCTCGAGCACGGGATCGCGGTCGGCGTCGTCCGGCGGCTGCCGCACGGCGAGTTCATCGAGGTCCACCAGTCGATCGGCGGTGTCGACCCGGCCGGTCACCCCGTCCCGCTGGCCTACCAGGGGGCCTCGGTGCCCAAGCGGATGAACCAGTTGGGTGCGGCCGGCGAGCCGGTCCCCGGGTCGCTGCTCCGGCCGGACCCCGCCGACGAGTCCCGCGCGCTGGCGCAGGCGCGGAACGAGGCGCACGACGCCGAGCTCGTCGCGAGCGAGCGGCGCGCCGCCGACCGCGCCGGGACGGCAGACCGGGAGATCGAGACGGCCGGCCGGCCCGACGACGAGGGCCGGCCCCGGCAGCCGTGACCCGCACGATCGTGTCCGCACCCCCTCACGAGAGGCATGCATGAACGGCACCACCCTGTTCCACCACGACTCGACGGTGATCGTGTCGGTCTGCGGGGTCGACGCTCCCACGGTCGTGACCTCCGCGGAGATCGACGACCGGCTGGGCGCGACCTACCGGCGGCTCCGGTTTCGGCCGGGTCTGCTGGAGGGGCTGGCCGGGATCACCGAGCGACGGTGGTGGGAGCCGGACGTCGGTTTCACCGACGCGGCGGCGCTCGCGGGGGCGAAGGCCCTCGCCGACTCGGGCGTCGACCCGGCCGGGATCGGGCTGCTGATCGACACCTCGGTGGCCCGGTCGCACCTCGAGCCGTCCTCGGCGGTCGCGGTGCACTCCGCGCTGGGTCTGCCGACCACGTGCGTGAACTTCGACCTGGGCAACGCCTGCCTCGGGTTCCTCAACGGCATGCAGCTGGCCGCCTCGCTGATCGACGCCGGCCGCATCGACCACGCCCTGATCGTCGACGGGGAGGGGTCGCGGCACACCCAGGAGATCACCCTCGAACGGCTGGCCCGGCCCGACTCCACCCGGGAGGACGTGCTGTCGCAGTTCGCCACCCTCACCCTCGGCTCGGGCGCGGCCGCGATGGTGCTCGGCCGCGCCGACGACCACCCCGCGGGGCACCGGTTCCGCGGCGGCGCGATCCGCGCCGCCACCGAGCACCACCGGCTGTGCATCGGTGACCTCGACGGGATGAGCACCGACGCGGGCGGTCTGCTCGACGCCGGCGTCGCCCTCGGGCGCGCCCTGTGGGCCGACGCGCGGGACCCGTTCGGCTGGGGCGACGTCGACCGCTACTGCGCCCACCAGGTGTCGCAGGTCCACACCCGGGCCATGTGCCGGGCGCTGGACATCGACAGCGCCCGCGTCCCGCTGACCTTCCCGACCCGCGGCAACATGGGCCCGGCCGCGGTGCCCTACACCCTGGCCGGGCAGGCCGACTCCCTCGACACGGGCGATCGGGTCCTGCTCGTCGGCGTGGGCTCGGGTCTCAACGCCTGCTTCGCCGAGGTCGTCTGGTGAGCCGCGCGACCGTCGCCGCGACGCTCCCGCCCCGGCTGCCCGGGCTGGACCCGGCGTGGTCGAGGCTGGTCACCGCCGACGACGCCGACGGCGTGCCGCGCACCTGGCACGTCCTCGACAACGGCGCCGAGCCGAGCACCGGGACCATGCTGTGCGTCCACGGGAACCCGACCTGGTCCTACCTGTGGCGCCGCTTCCTCGACCACGCACCGCCCGGGTGGCGGGTCCTCGCGGTCGACCAGCTCGGCATGGGCCACTCCGACCGCACCGCGGAGCCGCGCACCTTCGGCCGGCGGGTCGACGACCTCGGGGTCGTCACCGACGCCCTGGGGGTGACCGGGCCGGTGGTGTCGGTCGGGCACGACTGGGGCGGGCCGATCTCGCTGGGCTGGGCGCTGGCCCACCGGGCGCAGGTGCGCGGGGTCGTCCTGGCCAACACCGGGGTGCACCAGCCCGCGGGCTCCCCCGCCCCGGCGCTGATCCGGCTGGCCCGGACACCGCTGCTGCGCGCGGGCGTGTGCACCGCGACGCCGGTGTTCGTGCGCGCCGCGGGCGTGCTCTCGCGGCCCGCGCTCGACGGGGCGGTGCGCGACGCGCTCGCCGAGCCCTACCGCAGCGCGGAGCGCCGCCGCGCCGTCGGCGACTTCGTCGCCGACATCCCGCTCGAACCCGGGCACCCCAGCACCCCGGTCCTGGACCGGGTGAAGGCGGGCCTCGCCGATCTCGGCGACGTCCCGGTGCTGGCGCTGTGGGGGCCGCGCGACCCGGTGTTCTCCGACCGCTACCTGCGCGACCTGCTGGCCCGGGTCCCGCACGCCGACGTCCACCGGTACGAGACCGCGTCGCACCTGGTCACCGAGGACGCCCCGCGGACCGCGCGGGACACCTGGGCGTGGGTCGAGGAGGTCACCGGCGGCGGGGGCCGGCCCGCCCCCGCGCCCCCGTCGACCGCGCGCCCGGCGTTGTGGGCGGGCCTCGACGAGCGGGTCGACGACCCGTCGACCGCGGTCGTGGAGCTCGCGGGGCTGCGACGGCACGTCTCGTTCGCGCTCCTGGGCAGGCGGGTGCGGGACATCGCGGCCGGGCTCGCGGCCCACGGGGTGCGGCCGGGCGAGCGGGTCGCCCTGCTGGTGCCGCCCGGCGCGGACCTGACCGCCGCGGTCTACGCGTGCTGGCGGGCCGGGGCCGTCATCGTGGTCGCCGACCCCGGTCTCGGCCCGGCCGGGCTGGCCCGGGCCCTGCGCGGCGCCGCCCCGGACCACGTCGTCGGCGCCGCGCGCGGGCTCGCGCTCGCCCGGCTCGCGGGGATCCCCGGGCGCCGGATCGCCACCGACACCCTGTCCCCGGTGACCCGCCGTCTCCTGGGGGTCGGCGCGGACCTGGCCGGGCTGGCGCGGGCCGGGCGCGGGCGGGCCCTGCCCCCCGCGCCGTCCGCCGACGCCGAGTGCGCGGTCCTGTTCACCTCCGGCTCCACCGGCCCGGCGAAGGGCGTGGTCTACCGGCACCGCCAGGCCACGGCGCAGGTCGCGGCACTGCGGACGGCGTTCGGCATCACGCCCGAGGACCGGCTCGTCGCCGCGTTCCCGCCGTTCGCCCTCTACGGCGCCGCGCTGGGGATCGCCGCGGCCGTGCCCGACGCACCGGTCCCGGGCCGGCTCACCGCCGTCGCGCTGGCCGAGGCCGCGGCGGCCGTCGCGGCCACCGTCGTGTTCGCCTCGCCCGCCGCGCTGCGCACCGTCGTCGCGACCGCGGGCGGCGCGACCTGCGAGCGGCACCGGGCCGCGCTCGCCCGGGTCCGGCTCGTCGTCTCGGCGGGGGCGCCGGTGCCGGCGGCGCTGCTGCACGCGCTGCGTGCGGTCCTCCCGCACGCCGAGCCGCACACCCCCTACGGCATGACCGAGGCGCTGCCGGTCACCGACATCACCCTCGCCGGGATCGACGCCGCGGGATCGGGGGACGGGGTGTGCGTGGGCCGCCCGCTCGTCGGCGTCGCGGTCCGGGTGAGCCCGCTGACCCCCACCGGGGACGCGACCGGGCCGCTGACCGACACCCCCGGCGTCACCGGTGAGCTCTGCATCCGCGCCGGGCACGTCAAGGACCGCTACGACCGGCTGTGGGGCACCGAACGGGAGACCTCCCGTGACCCGGGGTGGCACCGCAGCGGCGACGTCGCGCACCTCGACGACACGGGCCGGGTGTGGGTCGAGGGCCGGCTCGCCCACGTCGTCACCACGCCGGAGGGCCCGGTGGGCCCGGTCGGGATCGAGCAGCGGGTGCAGCGGGTGACCGGCGGGCTCGTCGCCGTCGTCGGGGTCGGCCCGCCCGGGACCCAGCTGGTCGTGGTCGTGCTGTCCCGCGAGGGCGCGCGCGGGCGCTCCGGGACGGCGCGCCCGGCGCTCGCGAGGTCGGTGCGGCACGCGGCGGGCCGCGAGGTCGCCGCCGTGCTGGTCACCGACCGGCTGCCGCTCGACGTCCGGCACGCCGCGAAGATCGACCGGGCCCGGGTCGCCCGCTGGGCCGGGCTCGTCCTGGCCGGGCGGCGGGCGGGCGGGCGACCGTGAGGGTCCTGGTGACCGGGGCGAGCGGGGTGCTCGGCCGGACCGTGGCCGACATGCTCGCCGACCGCGGCGACACGGTCACCGTGCTGCAGCGCAGGCCGTCCGGGACCGGGCACGCCGAGGTGCTGGCCGACGTCGCCGACGCCCCCGCGGTCGCCGCGGCGGTGCGGGGCCACGACGCCGTCGTCCACCTCGCCGCGCGGGTCGGCATCACCGGGCGGTGGCCGGAGTTCGAGCGCAGCAACGTCACCGGCACCCGCACCGTCCTGGGCGCCTGCCGCGTCGCCGGGGTGGAGCGGCTCGTCCACGTGTCCTCCCCGGCGGTCGCGCACGCCGGGGCCGCGCTCGTCGGCGCGGGCGCCGGGCCCGCCGACCCCGCACGGGCCCGCGGGCACTACGCGCGCAGCAAGGCACTGGCCGAGCTGGTCGCGCTCGGCGCGGGCGGCGGGCGGCGGGGCCGGCCCGCGGTCGTCGTCGTGCGGCCGCACCTGGTGTGGGGGCCCGGGGACACCCAGCTCGTCGGCCGCATCGTCGCCCGCGCCCGTGCGGGCACGCTGGTCGGCGTCGGGTCGGGCGCCGCGCTGATCGACACGACCTACCTGACCAACGCCGCCGACGCGCTGGTCGCGGCCCTGGACCGCTGCCCCGGCCTCGACGGACGCGCGCTGGTCGTGACCAACGGCGAGCCGCGCCCGGTGTCCGAGCTGGTCGCGGCGATCTGCGACGCGGCGGGGGCGCCCCCGCCCCGGTACGCCGTCCCGGCCGGGGTGGCGCGGGCGGGCGGCGCGCTCGCCGAGGCGCTCTGGGCGGCCCTGCCCCTGCCGGGTGAGCCGCCGATGACGCGGTTCCTCGCCGGGCAGCTCTGCACCGCGCACTGGTTCGACCAGCGCGGCACCCGGGACGCGCTGGGCTGGGCGCCGCGGGTGGGCCTCGACGAGGGGTTCGCGCTGCTCGCGCGCAGCGGGGTGGGCCGACCCCGGCCGGGCGCGCGGTGATCCGCTCGGCGCGCGTGTCCGGACGCGCGCGCCGAGCGGATCAGCGCGCGCCGGGCGGATCAGCGCGCGCCGGGTCCCACGGTGCGCCCGTCCCGTCCGGGGTGACCGTGATGTGGCGGGCCCCCCACGCCGGTGCGGCGGCCAGCAGCAGGTCGCGGACCGCGTCCGCGGTCTCCCGCTCCGGCCCGTCGTCGGACCACCAGGCCGGGACGTTCTCCAGCTCGACGTGGGTGATGCCGTTCTCCTCGGACAGCGCGCGGACCCCGTCGAACCCGCCGTGGGCGCGCATCGCCGCCGGGAGGTCGGCCGACAGCAGGCCGAACCCGCGGAACCCCGCCGCGGCGGCGGCCTCGACCCGGGTCCGCAGGGGCACCGGGCTGCGCAGGTCCGCCCGGTCGGACGCGGCGTCGCCCGCCGAGGTCCGGCACGTCGCCATCAGGGGTTCGCCGAACACGGGCCCACCTTCCCCGGCGCCCGCGCCGGCGCGCGGGGCGTGCGCCGGAGGACGACCGTGCCCCAGGCAACGCACCGTCGGACCCGATGTCCGGCCCCCGTCCCGCTCCGCACCGTCCGCCGCCCGGCACGCCGGGCCGGGCGGCGGGCTCACGGCGTCGCCAGGAGCAGCTGCTGCCCCAGCACCCGCAGGTCGTCCGTTCCGCGGGGCAGCGCCGCGACCGGCCGCAGACCGGCGGCGGCGAGCTCGGCCCACCACTGCCGCTCGGTCAGGAAGATCCGGTCGGTGCCGGCGCGCAGGTCCCCGCTGCCGGCGGCGGCCGTGCCCGGACGCGCGGACATGAGGAACTGCATCGACACCAGCGCCGGGAGGTGCTCGCGGGTCGACTCGACCAGGGCGAGCACCCCGCCGGGGGCCAGCACCCCGCGGACGGCGGCGAGCGTCGCGCGGACGTCGACGGCGTTGTGCAGGACGTTCGCCGCGACGACGAGGTCGTGGCGGCCGTCGTGGGCGGCCAGGTCGGTGGTGACGTCGAGCAGCGCGGTCCGCACCCCGGGGAACCGGGTCGCGGCCAGGTCGAGGAAGAACCGGGAGACGTCGGTGAACAGGTAGTCGACCGGCGCCTCCCCCAGGCCGTCGAGGACGGCGCGGGTGCTGCCGCCGACGCCGCCGCCCAGCTCCAGGACGCGCAGCGGCTCCGCCCGGGTCCGTGCGGTGGTCGCGGTGAGGTGGGCCAGCGCCCCGTTGAGGTAGGTGTTGACCGTGTTGTCCTGGTAGCTCGCCAGGGCGGTGGCGATCTCGCCGTCGGGGAACAGCAGCGCCTGCAGCGGCACCTCGTCGCGCAGCAGGCCGGGCAGGTGGGCCGTGGCGGCGGCGAAGAACTCGACCATCGCGGGCGGGTAGCCCAGGTCGGTGCAGGCCGCGTGCAGCGCGCCGTCCGGCTGCGGCCCGGGGTCGCCGTGCGCGGCGAGCTCGGCCCGCCACCGCCGCACCAGCCACGCGTGCCGCGGGGCGACCTCCGGGTCCCCCGCGTCGAGCACCGAGGCCATGGCGTGCAGCGCGACGGCGTCGAGCCGGGCGACCGCGTCGGCGGGGCCCGCGTCGGCGGGGCCCGCGTCGGCGGGGCCCGCGTCGCCGGCCGGGCCGCCGCCGGGCAGCGCGGCCCGGCCGGCGGCGTCGGCCGCGGCGACGTCGTCCGGCCCGACGACGGGCAGCAGGACCGTCGCGTCGGTGCCGGTGAGCCGCCGCGCGAGCGGCCCGACCCGGCTCCGCACGAACGCGGGGAACGGCTCGTGGGCCCGGCCCGGGCCGGCCGGCCCGGCGGCGGGCCGGGCGGCCGCGGCGGCGGGCCGGGCGACCGCCAGCAGCTCGGGGTCGTCCGGGTCGAGCAGGACGGCGGCGTCGTGACCGGCGAGGTCGGTGCGCAGCCGGGCCGCGGTGACCGCGTGCGGGCCGGGACACAGCAGCGCGTTGGGGATGCCGCGGATCACGACCGGCTCCGTCCCGGCCAGCGGGTCGCCGGTCCAGTCCAGGACCTGCGGGACCGGACCGGGGTCTGCGTCGACGTGCAGGACGGCGTCGAACCGGTGGCGCGAGAGCTCGGTGTCGTCGGTGAGGGTCTTGGCGTGCACGGCGACGGCGATCCGGCGCCCGCCCGCGAGGGCCGCGGCGGCGAGGGCGGCCGGGTCGACCAGCAGCTCGCGGTCCGCCGCGGCGCGGTCGGCGACGGTGCGCGCCAGGGTGTCGTCGTCGAGGGCGGGCTCGGTGGCGGTGACGGTCTCCCGCCAGTGCCGCAGGTGCAGGCCCGCGTGCCGCACGTCGCCGACGACGACCGTCCCCCCGGCCGCGACGACCGCGGTCGCGGTGCGGAGCACCTCGGTCAGGTAGGCGAGGTCGGGGAAGCACTGCGTCACCGAGTTGATCACCACGCAGTCCGGTGCCCGCCCGCCGAGCGCCTCCTGCACGGCGGCCGAGCGGGCCTCGTGCGCGGCGGCCCGCACGACCCCCACCCCGGGCGCGGCGATGGCGCGGTGGCGGTCGACGACCTCGCCCGCGATGTCGGTGCCGACGTAGGCGTCGACGTGCGGGGCGATCCGCTCCAGCAGCATCCCGGTGCCGCAGCCCAGCTCCAGCACCCGGCGGGGGCGCGCGGCGAGCACCAGCTCGGCGGTGCGGTCGGCCCACTCCCCCATGTGCGCGGCGGGCAGCGGCGCGCCTGTCCCCGAGGCCCGCCACCCGGCCAGTGGCGACGGGTCGGAGTAGGTCCAGTCGTAGACCTCGCTCCAGTGCTCGCGGTGCTCGACGACGAGGGCGCCGTCCGGCGGGACGAGCGCGGCCGGGTCGACGACGACCCGGGTCAGGTCCTCGCCCCGGGTGATGCGCGCGATCCAGGGGTGGGTCGGGTCGGCGGTGGGTTCGGTGCGCACCGGGCGGTTCCTCTCGGTCGGAGTGGCGGGGTCGGGGCGGGTGGGGTGAGGTCGACGACGTGGTCGGCGCGCTCGGCGAGGTCGCGGTCGTGGGTGGTGGCGAGCACGGCGAGGCCGTCGGCGCGGGCGGCGTCGAGCAGGTCCAGGACGGCGGCCGTGGTCGCCGCGTCCAGTGCGGCGGTGGGCTCGTCGGCGAGCAGTACCGCGGGGCGCACGGCCAGCGCCCTGGCCAGCGCGACCCGTTGCCGCTGCCCGCCCGACAGCGCCGCCGGCCGCCGTCCGGCGACCTCGGGCGGCAGGCCGAGGGCGCCCAGCAGCCGGACCGCCTCGGCGCGGGCGTCGGCGGCGGACAGGCCGTGCAGCCGGCGCAGCGGGCGGGCGACGGCGGCCCCCGCGGTGCGGGCCGGGTTGAGCTCGTGGACGGGGTGCTGCCCGACCAGCGCGACGACGCCCGGGGTGCGGCCGCGTACCGGCCACGGTGTGGCGGCACCGGCCAGTGCGAGGGTGCCCCCGGTGACCGGCCGCACCCCGGCCAGTGCCCGGAGCAGGGTGGTCTTGCCGCAGCCGGACGGCCCGGTGACCACGGTCAGCCCGCCGGGCCGCACGGGCACGTCCACGTCCGCGGCGGCGCCGGGGACGGCCGTGGTGACGTGGCGCGCGTCGAGGACCGGCGCCGTGGTGGGCGACGGCGGTGTTCCGTCCCCGGACGGCGGCGGACCGGCCGGGGACGGCGGCGGCGCGGGGGCGCCCACCCGCACGACCCGGTCGGCGACCGCGGCGACGGCCGGGTCGTGGGTGACGACGAGGGTGACGCCGCCGCGGGCGCGCAGCAGCGCGACGACGACGGCGGTCGCGGCGGGGTCGAGGCCCGCGGTGGGCTCGTCGAGCACGAGCAGGGCGGGGTCGCCGGCCAGCGCCCTCGCGAGCGCGACCCGGCGGGCCTGGCCCCCGGAGAGCCGGTCGGGCCGCAGCCCCCCGACGGCCGCCGGGTCGAGGCCGACCGCGCGCAGCGCCGCGTCCGGGTCGGGGACGGGCAGCTGGGCCCGGGCGTCGCGCAGCGGGTGCAGCGCCGGGTCCTGCCCCAGCAGCCCGAGTGTGCGTCGTCGCCAGGCGCGCCTCCGGGGCAGCGCAGCGCCGTCCCAGCCGACACCGCCCGAGACGGCGCGCAGGCCCCCCGGCAGGGTGCCCAGGACCGCGTGCAGCAGCGTGGTCTTGCCGCTCCCCGACGAGCCGACGACGGCGACCACCTCCCCGGGGTGCGCGTCGAGGTCGGGGCCGTCGAGGACGACGCGCCCGTCGTGGTCGAGGACGCGCAGCCCGCGCACGGTGAGCCCGGGGCCGGGCGGCACCGGACCGCCGGGGACCCGCGTCGTACCGGCGTGTGCGGGCACGAGCCGCAGCGACACCACGGCCAGCACCGTCGCGACGGCGCCGAGCGCGACGGCCGGTGCGAGCACCGCGGCCGGGTTCACCGTCAGCCCGGGCAGGTTCTCCCGCAGCATCACCGCCCAGTCCGGGGCCGGCGGCGGCGGGCCGAACCCGAGCACCGAGGTGGCCGCGGCCAGCTGCAGCGCGAGCACGGCGCGGCCGGCGAGGTCGGCGGCCACCAGGGGTGCGTGCGCGGGCAGCACCTCGCGGACCAGCACCGCGACCGGGCGTTCGCCGTGGACGAGTGCGGCCTCGACGTGGCCCGCGGTGCGGGCCCGGGCGGTGGCGTCGGCGACGACCCGGACGGTGAGCGGCGCGCCGCCGACGACGGTGCCGACGACCACCGCGGCCGGCCCGGGCAGCGTCACCGCGGCGACCAGGACGAGCAGCAGCAGCGGCACCGCGACCAGCAGGTCGCTCAGCGCGGTGAGGGCGCGCGCGCGGCGCCCGCCGGTCCACCCCACCCACAGCCCTCCGGCGGTGCCGATCGACGTGGCGAGCAGGGCGGCGGCCACCGCCGTCGTGACCGGTCCGGTGCCGCCGTCGAGCACCCGGGCGAGCACGTCGCGGCCCAGGACGTCGGCGCCCCACGGCAGGCCGGGCCGCGGCGGGGACCACGGCGCGGCGACGACCCGCAGCGGGTCGCCACCGGCGAGCGGACCCGCGACGGGCAGCGCGACCAGCAGGCCGAGCAGCAGCCCGCCGGGCAGGAGCACGGCGCGCCTCACGGGCGGCCCACCGCGGCGGCGACGAGGTCGGCGACCAGCATCCCCGCGACCACCACGGACGCGGCGAGCAGCGCCACCGCCGAGACCACCGGCAGGTCACGGGTGGCGACGGCGCCCACGAGCAGCTCCCCGAGCCCGGCGACCCCGAACAGCGTCTCGACGACGGTGCTGCCCGCGACCAGCGAGCCCGCGGTCACCGCGAGCACCCGCAGGGCGGGGGCCGCGACGAAGGGGCCGGCGTAGCGCAGGGCCACGACCGGCGCGGGGACCCCGCGCAGCACGGCGTCGCGCACGAACGGCCGGGCCGCGACGTCCTCGACGACCCCGCGCAGCTGGCCCGCGGCGAACGCGCCCGACGGCAGCGCCAGCGCGAGGACGGGCAGGACGAGCAGGTCGGGCCGGGCCCAGGCGGGCTCACCGGGCGGCAGCAGCGACACCGGCGGGACCCAGCCCAGGACGCCGGACAGCAGCGTCGCGAGCCCGACCGCGACCACGACCGGGGGCACCGCGGAACCGACCGCGGCGACGGCGGCGCCGCGCCGGCGGGCGAGCAGCGCGGCGAGCGGCACGGCCACGACCAGGGCCGCGACCACCAGCACGGCGGTGGTCCCGGCCCGTCCGGCGACGAGGTCGGCGACCGGACGGCCGCTGACCAGCGACCGTCCGGGATCCCCGGTGAGCAGGCCGGCGACCCAGGTCGGGAACCGGGCGGGCCACGGCCGGTCCAGGCCCGCCGCGGCGCGCAGCTCCGCGAGCGCGGCCGGGTCGACCCGGCCGCCCGCCCGGACCGTCACGGCGTCGGCGGGCAGGGCCGCGGTGGCGGCGGAGACCACCACCGCGGACCCGGCGAGCAGCCCGGCGGCCCGCAGGACGGCGCGGGCCGCCGCACGGGTCACCGCCCGCCTGCGGCCCGGCGCCCGGCCGGGTCGGACGTCGGTCATCGGTCGCGGTGCACCCGGTCGAGGAAGCCGGCGCCGAACCCGATCGCCGGGGACACCCCGGTCACCCCGGGCGCGGCGAGGTCGAGCCGGTCACCGACGCCCCACACGAGGTAGCCGCCCTCGTCGCGCAGGCGGGTCTGCAGGGCACCGAGCCCGGCGCGGCGCCGCTCGGTGTCCGGCTCGGCCAGCGCGGTGGCGAGCCGGGCGTTCCACGACGGGTCCGCCCAGGCGGTCTCGTTGGTCGGCGAACCGGGGGTCAGCGCCACCCGCACGACGTCGAGGAAGGGGATGCCGCCGAGGAAGCTGACGTAGAACGGCTCGGCGCCGTAGACGGTGCTGAAGTAGGTGTCCGGCGGGCCGACCTCGATGCGTGCCCGCACCCCGATCTCGGCGAGCTGCTGGGACAGCAGGGTCGCCGCGGTGTCCATGCCCGGATAGGCGGTGGTGGTGTGCAGCGTGACGTCGACGCCGCCGGCCAGGCCGGCCTGCGCCATCAGCGCGCGGGCGCGGGGCACGTCGCGCTCGATCTGCGGGAGGTCGCGCGGGCTGCTCGGGTCGGTGGGGGTGATCAGGTCGTTGCCCAGCAGCCCCTTGCCGCCGAACACGGCGTCGAGCAGCTGGCGCCGGTCGACGCCGAGCCGGATCGCCTCGCGGACCCGCGGGTCGGAGAAGGGCGCCGTGTCGGTGCGCATGACCAGCGGGTACATCGTCGCGCCGGGCTTGCGGACGACGCTCAGCCCGGCAGCGGCCCCCTGGTCGGCGGCGGTGGGCGGGACGCTGCCGGCGAGGTCGGCCTCGCCGGACAGCACGGCCTGGGCCCGGGCCTGCGGGTCGGCCAGTGCCCGGACCTCGATCACCCGGCTCGGCGGGCGCGGCCCCCACCAGGCGTCGTTGCGTTCGAACACGGTGGTCTGGGCGTCGGAGCGGACCGGCCGGAACGGTCCGGAGCCCGGGACGAGGCCGGAGGTGAAGTCGGTGCTGCCCTCAGGCACCACGAAGGTGGCGCCCATCAGCGCGGTCCCGACCTCGGCGTAGGGCGCGCGGGTGACCAGCGTGAGGGTGGTGTCGTCGGTGGCGCGCGAGGCGGCGAGGTCGAACATCGCCGTCCGGCCGAAGTTCTCCGCCGACTTCGACGCCATCCGGCGCAGCGAGAACAGCGCGTCCGCGGCCCGGACCTTCGCGCCGGTCGCGAACACGGCGTCGTCGCGCAGGCGGACGGTCCAGCGGGTCAGGGTGGGGTCCGGGGTCCACGACGTCGCCAGCCGGGGCTGCGGGGAGCCGTCGTCGCCGGGGACGGTGAGCACGTCGTAGGTCAGTGCCATCCGCACGATGTCGCTCTCGGCGGGCAGCATCCCGTGCGGGTCGTCCACGGCAGCCCCGCCGGAGCCGGGGGCGACGTAGCGGACCGTGTCCGCCGGACCGGCGGCGGTGGGTGCCGGGGCCGCGCAGCCGGCGAGGAGGGCGCAGGCCAGCAGGCCCGCGGCGAGCAGTCGTCTCATGCGATCCGTTCCAGGAGTGCGAGCAGCGCCGCGTCGATCGCGGCGCCGACGTCGGGGAGGGCGGGCCGGTGCAGCACGCCGTAGTGGTGGGCGTCGACGCCGACGGTCTGCAGCGGGCCGGCGAGGTGCGCCGACCAGCCGAGGTCGGGCCCGGCACCGGGTGGGGTGTCGTCGACGCCCATGCCGATGCCGGAGTTGCGGGGCGCCCGCCGCTCGGCGCGGACCAGGACGGTCGCGGTGCCGGTGGCGTCGAGTCGCTGCGCCCGGTGGGCGGCCAGCGCCCGCAGGTGCCGTGCCGTCACCGCGAGTCGCCCGAGGACGGCCGCGTCCGGTTCGGCCCGGCCCAGCAGGCCGTGGTCGCGCAGCCGGTCCGCGACGGCCGCGACGAGGTCGGGCGGGGCGCCGGGGCCGGTGAGCCCGTCGGCGTCGAGGTCCGCCCCGAGGTAGGCCTCCAGCGCCCGCAGGTGCCGGACGGCGACGGCGCGGTCGAGCCCGGTCCCGGTGCCGGGAACCGGTCGGATGTGCGCCGGGTCGTTGGAGTCGACCATGACCAGGAGCGGGACGGACTCCCCCGCCGCCGTCAGCTGGACGGCCATCTCCTGGGCGAGCGTGCCGCCCATCGACCAGCCGCCCAGCAGCCACGGGCCGCGCCGTCCGGCGGCGCGCAGCGCGGCCAGGTGGGCGGCCGCGAGGGCGGGCACCGTCTCCGGCGCGTCGGGGTGGGGTGCCGGGAGCGACAGGTGGGGGTCGGCGACGGCGAGCACGTCGAACCGGCGGTCGATCATCCGGGAGAGCTCGACGTAGCAGAGCACGTCTCCGCCGGAGGGGTGGACGAGCACGATCGCGGGCCGGTCCGGGTCGTCCCCGCCGCGCAGCGGGATCACCGCGTCGGCCGCGTCCGCACGCACCGTCGCCACCGGGGCAGGTACCGGAGGAGGGGCCGGGGCCGCCGGGTCGGGGGCGGGGGACGGGCCCCAGGCCGCCGGGTCGGTGGCCAGCAGGCGTACCCGCTCGGCGTGCCGGGCGGTGACGGCGTCCAGCTCGTCGTCGGGCAGGACGCCCTCGGGGCCGTCCCACTGCAGCCGCAGCTCGCCCGCGACCTCGACGACCTGGTGGTCCAGCCACACCTGCGGGGTGGAGGACAGCGCGGCGACCTGCTCGCCGAGCCACTCCGGGGACCGGCCGTCGTCGAGGCCGAGCGCGCTGGTGAACACCACCGGCACCCGGCACACCGCACCGGTGCGGGCCGAGCGTTCGGCCAGCACGTCGAGCGCGGAGGCCGCGCGGTGGTCGAGCTCGTCGAACAGCCGGGCCTGGGTGGCGGCGGCGCGCTCGGCGAACACCGGGTGCGGGGTCTCCGGCGTGCTGTGCAGGACCAGTGAGGTGAAGTCCCCGACGACGCCCGCGGTGCCCGGCGGGCGGTCGAAGAGCGTGAGGAGCACGCCGAACCCGCCCGTACCCGCCCACTCGGCGAGCACGTCGGTGAACGCGGTGAGCAGCACCGCGGTCGGTGTGACGCGGTGGCGGGCGGCCTGCGCGCGCAGGGCCTCGTGGTCCTCCGGGGCGATCCGGTGGACCCGGCGGCGGAACCGCGGCGGCCGTCCGCCCGGCGACGCCGGCGTGCGGACCGGGAGCGCGGGCGGACCGGGGACCGGCCGTCCGCGCCACCAGTCCGCGGCGGCACGGCCCTCCGGTCCGGCGGTACGCGCGGCCAGTGCGGCGGTGCACGCCGCCGGGTGGGTGCGGGGCGGCGGGGGCAGCGACGGCGGCGCCTGCGGGTCGGCGGCGTCGGCGTAGGCGGCCCGCCACTCGTCCTCGACGATCCACCAGGACGCGGCGTCGCACACCAGCACGTCGACGCCGATCAGGATCCGTACCCGGCCCGCGGGGAGCAGGGCCGCCTGGATCGTCGCCAGGGGCCAGCGGTCCGGCGGGCCGGGCCGCGTCGAGATCCGCTCGCGCAGCGACGCGAGCCGGGACTCCCGCCGCTCCGGGCCGGCGCCGGTGAGGTCGTGCACCCGGATCCGGTAGTGCGGGACGTCGTCGAGGACGCGGAACCGGCCGTCGGCGGTGGCGACCGCGCGCAGCATGGGGTGCCGGGCGACGACGACGTTCCAGGCGGCCTCCAGCCGCGGCACGTCGAGCCCGTCCGCGTCGTACTCCAGGTAGAAGTAGCAGGGGACACCGCCGTCGTCGTAGCCGCCGTCGCGACCGACCCGGTAGGCGTGCTGGACCCGGGTCATCGGGAACGTCCCGTCGTCGGCGACACCGTCCTGCCCCGCCGCGACCGGGTCCGGGGCCGTGGGGGCGGCCGCTCCCCCGGTCAGCAGGGCGGCCAGCCCGGCGACGGTCGGGGCGGCGAGCAGGTCGCGCAGGGCGAGCCCGACGCCGTGGCGGTCGTGCAGGGCCGCGAGCATCCGCGTCGCGAGCAGCGAGTGCCCGCCGAGGGCGAAGAAGTCGTCCTGCGGGTCGGTGACCGGGGTGCCGAACAGCTCGCCCCACAGCGCCGCGACCTCCCCCTCGACGCCGTCGAGGGCGGGACCCGTGGGTGCGGACGCGGCCCGGGGCCGACCGGCCGCGGCGATCCGGGGCGCCAGCGGCGAGGCGGTGACCGCCAGCTCGTCGACGGCGGGCAGGGCGAGCACCCGGTCGAGCGCGTCGCCGCCGGTGGTCGCGTCGAGCGCGGCCGAGGCGGTCGCGCCCGTCCCGACGCTCCAGCCGTCCCAGTGCACGGCCTGCCATCCCGGCCCGGCGACGGCGGCGAGCGCGGCGTTGGCGGCGGCGTAGGCCCCGGTGCCGACGCCGCCGAGCAGCGTCGCGACCGAGGACATCAGCAGCACGCGGGACGGGCGCCGGTCGGCGGGCAGCGCCGTGACCGCCCGGTGCAGGGCCAGGGCACCGCCGAGCTTGGCGTCGAGCTGGGCGCGGACCCGGCCGGCGTCGAGCTCGCGGAGCGGGTCCAGCTCGGCACCGGCGAGCACCCCGGCCGCGTGGACGACGACCGACAGCGGCCCGTCGGCGGCCAGCTCGGTGAGCAGGGCCGTCGTCGCGGCGGGGTCGGTGGCGTCGACGGCGCGGGTGCCGTCCCGCCCGGTGCGGGAGGTGACGACCACGCGGTGCCCGGCCGCGGCGAGGCGCCGGGCGACGACCTGCCCGACCGCGCCCGCGCCGCCGATGACGACCGCCGTCCCCGGTGCGGGAGCGGCGGCCGTGTGGTCCGGTTCGGCGTCCCAGCCGCGCAGGGCGAGCCGCCAGCGGGTGCCGCCGCGCCAGGCGGTCACCGCACCGGCGCCACCGGCGGCCAGGGCGGCGGCCTCGGCCAGGACGAGCCCGGCCTCCCGGTCGGTCCCGGAACCCGACCCGGCACCGGTGTCGGCGTCGGCGTCGGCGTCGGCGTCGAGGGCGGTGGGGTCGGGATCGGCGCCGAGGTCGGTGGTGGCCCAGGCCAGGCCGGGCCGTTCCTGGCCGAGCACCCGCGGCAGCGCGCGCAGTGCGGCCGCGGCGGGGTCGGCCGGGCCGTCGGCGGCGATCCGGGCGCCGCCGCGGGTCACCAGCAGCAGCCGCGGCGCGTCGTCGTCGGACAGGTCGGCGGCGCGGGCCCCGAACCCGGCCACGGCCGTCGCGGGGTCGGCGCCCGGGTCCGGGCCGACGACGATGACGTCCGGGCCGGGGGTGAGCCGCTCCCGCAGGGTGTCGGCGAGCGGGCCGTCACCGAGCACGGTCCATCCGCCGTCCGGCCGGCCGGTCACCGGGGGGACCGGCTCCCAGGTGAGGATCTGCAGCGGTTCGTCGGGGGCGGTGCCGGTGGCCGGCTCGGGCGGGTCGATCCAGTGCCGGGACCGGGTGAAGGCGTAGCCGGGCAGCACGACGCGGCGGCGTCCGGACCCGGCCGGGGCGCCCGGGTCGACCGGGACGCCGTGTGCCCACAGCCGTCCCAGCGCGGCGCGGGCCGCGGCGGTGTCGTCCGGCCCGGTCTCGTGCGGCCCGGTGTCGTCCGACCCGCTGCCGCCCGGACCGGCGTCGCCCGGACCGGCGTCGAGGAGCGGCACGGTCGCGACGACCCCCGCCGCCCCGGCGGCGAGCCGGGACAGCGCGGTGCCCGGCCCCACCTCGACGACGACGGCGGGCCCCTCCCCGACGGCGGCCGCCAGGGCGTCGGCGAACCGCACCGGGCGGCGCAGCTGCTCGGCCCAGTGCCGTGCGGTGCCCAGCTCGGCGCCCGCGAGCCGGCCGGTGACGGTGCTCGCGACCGGGATCCGCGGCGCGGTGCCGGCCAGTCCGGCGAGCGCGGCCTCCAGTCCGGACTGCTCGGCGTCCATCGCCCGGGAGTGCATGGCGGCGGACACGGCGAGCGGCGCGTGGGCGACGCCGTCGGCGGCGAGGGCGGCGGCGAACGCGGCCACGTCCGCGGCGGGGCCGGACACCACGCACGCCGACGGGCCGTTGACCACGGCGAGGTCCAGCGCGCCGGGCAGCCGGGCCACGAGCGCGTCCTCGGACAGGCCGACCGCGAGCATCGCTCCGCCGCCCGCGGCGCGGGACGCGGCGAGGCAGCGGGCCGCGACGAGCCGGGCGGCGTCGGGCAGCGCGAGCGCACCGCCCACGGTGGCGGCGACGCACTCGCCGAGGCTGTGCCCGACCAGCGCGTCCGGGTGGGCACCCCAGCTCTGCAGCAGCCGGGCCGCACCGACCGAGACCGCGAACAGCGCGGGCAGCCCGAACGCGGGGTCGGCGACCCGGTCGGCGGGCCCGTCGGGGTCCAGCGCGTCGGTGACGTCGGCACCCAGGTGCGGGGCGAGCAGCGCGGCGGCCTCGTCGAACGCGGCGGCGAAGACCGGTTCGTCGCGGTGCAGCCCGGCCGCCATCCCCGGCCGGGAGCTGCCGGCGCCGGGGAGGGCGAACACCAGGCGGGGGGTGCCGGCGTGGACCGGTGCGGCCGCGGCCAGCGCGGCGGGCCCGACGCCGGTGACCCGGTGGGGCAGCGCGAGCCGCCCGCGGGCGAGGGTGTGCGCGGCGTCGGCGGCCCCCACCCCGGACGTGCCCGGGCTCAGGACGGCGGCCACCCGCGCGGCGGTCGCCCGGGCGGCCTCGGCGGTCGCGGCGGACACGCACAGCAGCTGCGGCCGGGGGTCGTCGGCGGCCGGGGCCCGCTGCGGGGCCGGACCGAGGACGACGTGGGCGTTGGTGCCGCCGATGCCGAACGAGCTGACACCGGCGTGCACGGGTCCGGTCCACGGCGCGGAGACCGCGGGAAGCCGGAAGCGGGACCCGTCCAGGCGCAGCGCCGGGTTCGCCGGTTCCGCGTGCAGCGTGGCGGGGACCCTCCGGTGCGCCACCGCCAGCACGGCCTTGATCAGCGACGCGACGCCCGCCGCGGAGTTGGTGTGGCCGATGTTGCCCTTCACCGAGCCGAGCGCGCACGGCTCACCGGCGTCGCCGAGCACCCGGCGCAGCGCGGTGACCTCGACCGGGTCGCCGAGCGGTGTCGCGGTGCCGTGCGCCTCGACCAGTCCGACGTCGGCGGGGCCGAGCCCGGCGACGGCGAGCGCCTCGGCGACGACCCGGGCCTGGCCGCGTACCGACGGCGCGGTGAACCCGGCCTTGTCGGCGCCGTCGTTGTTGACCGCGGTGCCGTGCACGACGGCGTGGACCACGTCGCCGGACGCGAGCGCGTCGGACAGCCTGCGCAGCGCCACGACGCCGACGCCCTGGGTGTAGACGATCCCGCTGCCCGCGGCGCCGAAGGGCCGCACGTGTCCGTCGGCGGAGAAGATCCCGCCGGGCACGTGCACGTAGCCGCGGCCCTGCGGCACGATCAGCGACACCCCACCGGCGAGCGCGGTGTCGGACTCCCCGCTCAGCAGCGACTGCACGGCCAGGTGCACCGCGACCAGCGAGGTCGAGCAGCTCGTCGACACCGCCACGGCCGGCCCGGACAGACCCAGCCGGAAGGCCGTCTGCAACGGCAGGTAGTCCGGCTGGGTCGCCATGGCGGTGGCGAGGCTCCCGAGCGGGTCCGGGCCCGCGCCGGTGGGGTCCCACCGGTCGGCGAGGTTGGAGGCCAGGTAGCTCGACTGCATCGACCCGGCGAACACCCCGACCGCACCGGCGTCCCGGACACCGCCGTGCCCGGCGTGGTCCAGGGCGTGCCAGGCGGTCTGGAGGAACAGGCGCTGCTGGGGGTCGAGCAGGTCGGCCTCGGCCCCGGTCAGCCCGAACGGGGCCGGGTCGAAGCGGTCCTGGTCGGTGAGGATCCCGGCGACGGGGACGTAGCCGGGCCGCTCGCGCAGGGCGCGCGGCACGGCGCCCGGGTCGACCCGGGTGAGGCCCTCGCGGCCGTCGACGAGCAGCTGCCAGAAGGCGTCGAGGTCGTCGGCCCCGGGGAACCGGCACGCCATGCCGACGACGGCGACGGGCTCGTGCGTGTCGCTCATCCGGCCACCGCCACGGCGCGGGCGCGGGCGGCGCGGCGTCCGGCGGCGCGGCCGCCGCCGGGCTCCGGGGCCGGTGGGTCCGGCACCGGTGGGGGTGCGCCGGCCCCGGTCGGCGCCGTCGGGGTCGCGGTCGGGGTCGCGGTTGGGGTCGGGGTCGCGGTGAGGTGCCGGGCGAGGTCGCGGACGGTGGGGTGGGCGAACAGGTCGACGACGGTGAGCTGCGGGTCCAGCTCGACGAGCCTGCGGTGGGCCAGGACCAGGGTCAGCGAGGACGCGCCGAGCTGGAAGAACGGGGTGCCCACCTCGACCGGGCCGCCGAGCAGGTCGCTGAACACCCGCGCGACGGTCCGCTCGACGAGCGGGTCCGGGGCTCCCGTGGCCGCGGGCGGGGAGGCCGGTGCGGGAGGCGCGGCCGGGGTCGCCGGCGTCGGGGTCGCCGGGGCCGGGGCGGTGGACAGGGCCGGGGCCGTCACCACGAGCTCGACGAGCCCCTCGGCGGGTGTCCGTTCGGCGACGGTCGCGCCGTGGGTGTGGAGCTCGGCGCGCAGCCGCTGCACCCACGGTGCGGCGACGGCGAGCGCGTCGACGGGACCGATGCCGTCGCACCCGACGGTGAGCCGCAGCTCGATGCCCTGCGGCGGGACCGCGGGCCATCCGGGGGCCGCGTGCGCCCGACCGCCCGCCGCGGTGGCCACGGCCGGTTCCGCCCCGGTCGGCGGGGCCGCGGGCGCCGGTGCCACGGGGGCGGGGGCGGCGGCGGGGGTGGCGGATCCGGCCGCCGCGGCCGGGGACGCGACCGGAGCCGTGGTCGCGGAGACCGGGGGCACCGGAGCGGTCGTGGGCACCGGGGCGGTCGTGGGCACCGGGGCGGCCGGCCCGGACCGGGCCGCGAACGGGTTCGGCAGGGCCCCGTGGTCGACCTTGCCGTTGGCGGTGATCGGCAGCTCCGCCAGCACGACGAAGCGGTTGGGCACCATGTACGGCGGCAGCGCCGCGCGCAGCGCGGCGGCCAGCTCGCCGTCGCCGGGCGGGGTCGCCGGGTCCGCGGGCACCACGAACGCGACGAGCCGGGGCCGGTCGTCCGGGCCGCGGACCGCCCGCGCGACGGCGTGGCGGACCGCGGGCAGCCGGTCCAGGGTCGCCTCCAGCTCCCCCAGCTCGATCCGGTGGCCGCGGATCTTCACCTGCCGGTCGGTGCGGCCGAGGAACTCGATGGTGCCGTCCGGGCGCCACCGTCCGAGGTCGCCGGTCCGGTAGAGGCGGGTGCCGGTGGTCGGGTGCACGGCGAAGCGGGCCGCGGTCTGGTCGGGGTCGCCGACGTAGCCCTCGGCGAGCCCGTCGCCGCCGATGAACAGCTCCCCCGGCCGCCCCACCGGGCAGGGACTGCCGTCGTCGGGGTCGAGGACGTGGAAGCTCTGGCCGCCCAGTGCGCGGCCGTAGGGGATGCTCGGCCAGGCCGGGTCGACCTCGTCGACCGGGTAGGAGATCGACCAGATCGACGCCTCGGTGGCGCCGCCGAGCCCGACCACCCGTGCCTGCGGGGCGAGTGCGCGCAGCCGGTCGGGCAGGGTCACCGGGATCCAGTCGGCGGACAGGAAGACCTGGCGCAGCGACGCCAGCGCGCGCCGCGTCGCGTCGGGCTCGATCTCGGCGTACTCGACGAGCATCTCCAGCAGCGCGGGCGCGGTGTTCCACACGGTCACGCGGTGGGCCGCCATGAGGTCCAGCCAGTGGCCGGGGTCGCGCTGCCGGTCGGCGTCGGGCAGCACGACCCCGCCGCCGGCGCCGAGCACCGAGAAGACGTCGTAGACCGACAGGTCGAAGCTGTACGCCGACAGCGCGAGCACCCGGTCGTCCGCGCGCAGCGGGTAGCGGGACTCGAGGTCGTCGAGGGTGGTGCGGGCGGCGCGGTGGGCGATCCCGACGCCCTTCGGGGTGCCGGTCGACCCGGAGGTGAAGATCGCGTAGGCGAGGTCGCCGGGGTCGGGGCGGCGCGGGGTCGCGGCGGTGCCGTGGAGGACCCCGTCGGCGTCGAGGACGTGGGTGCGCACCCCGTCGGGCCACACGGTGGTGTCCCCGGGGGCGACGAGTGCGTGCCGCAGTCCTGCGCGGGCACAGACGGAGGCGATCCGCGCGGCGGGCCACGACGGTTCGACCGGGACGTAGCCCGCGCCGCTCGCGAGGACCCCGAGCAGGGCGGTGACCTGCGCGGTCCCCTTGTCCACGCAGACCGCGACCAGCTCGCCCGGCCCGGCACCGAGGCCGGCGAGCGCGGCGCCGGTGCGGTCCGCGCGGGCGGCGAGCACGTCGGTGGCGACGCAGCCGCGGGCGTCGAGCAGCGCGGGGCGGCCCGGCCGGACCGCGGCGCGCCACGGGTCGTCGAGGAGCGGGCCGTGGGCGGTGAACGGGTTCGGCCCGACCGGTTCGGCCGCGGCCGTCGACGGGTCGTGCCCCAGCGTGGGGTCGGTCCAGGCGCCGGGCTCGTCGGCGAGCCGGCACAGCAGCGTGCGGTGGGCGTCGCGCAGCCCGGGCACGAATCCGTCGGGCAGGGTGCCCGCCCGCAGGTCCCAGTGCACCCGGAGCACGCCGCCCGCGTCGTGGACGATGTGGTCGAGCAGCACCTGCGGGGTCTGGGAGATCCCGCAGACCTCCTCCCCCAGCCAGTCCGTGGCCGCCGGGCCGTCCCCGGTGAGCCCGAGCCCGCTGGTGAACACCACCGGGTGCGCGGGGGCGGGCAGCCCGGTGCGCGGGTCGCGCGGACCCGCGGTCCCCGCGGTGACCTCGACCCCCGGCACCGAGCGGTGCTCCAGGTCCGCCCAGAACCGCCGGTTGACGCGCTCGGCGAACCCGGCGAAGCCGTCCCGGGTGCGCAGGTCCGGCGGCTCGACGGCGACCAGCACGGTGCTGGTGAAGTCGCCGACCACCCGGTCCAGGCCCGGGGTGTCGTCACCGGCGGCGACGTCGTCGCGGTCGAACAGGGTGGTGTTGAGGGCGAAGGGCTCCTCGGCGCCGAAGCGGTGGAGCACGAACGCGAACGCGGCGAGCAGCGCGCCGGTCGGGCTGAGCCCGTGCCGGGCCGCGGCGGCGCGCAGCCGGCTCCACGCGTCGGCGTCGAGGACGGCGGTGTGCCGGGTCATCCGGGGTGCCGGGTCGGCGGGCGGGTCGGTCCACGGCAGCCCCGTCCACGGCAGGGCGGGTCCGGCGGGCAGCGGTGCGCGGTCCGCCCAGTAGGCGCGGTCGCGGTCGCGGCGCGCCCGCTCGGCGGGGTCGGTGGTCGTCCGCGCGGTGAGGGCCGCGAAGGTCGTCGGCAGTGGCGGCAGCGCGACGTCGGGGTCGGCGACGACCTCGCCCCACTCCCGCATCAGCACCATCCAGCTCGTGAGGTCGAGCGCGAGCACGTCGATGCCGATGTGCAGGCGGGTGCGCCCGTCCGGGAGCAGCGCGGCCCGCAGGTCGTGCAGCGGCCACGTCCCGGGCTCGCGCACCTGGTGCGAGCACTCCTCGTGCAGCGCGCCCAGCCGCGCGTCCGGGTCGGGGTCGGTGCGCAGGTCGGCGGTGGCGATCCGCGTCGCGGGGACCTCGGGGAGCACGCGCTGGCGGCCGTCGTCGCCGACGACCATGCGCAGCATCGGGTGCCGGCGCACGAGGACGTCCCACGCGGCCGCGAGACGGTCGAGGTCGGCGAGCGGGTCGCCGTCGGGCACCCGGTCGAACTCCTGGTACCAGAAGGTCGCGACCCCGCCGAGCGGGAAGGCCGGGTCCCGGCCGACCAGGTAGGCGCTCTGCACGGCGGTCAGCGGGAACGGGGTGCCGTCCGGCGGCGACGCCGGTGCGGCGGTCGCGGCGGCCTGCGGGTCCGCCGCGGGAGCGGGCTCCCCGGCGGGTGTGGCGGCCACCGTGCGTGCGGTCGCGCCCCCGAGGAAGTCGGGCAGCGGCAGGCTGAGACCGGTCTCCTCGCGCAGCCGCCGGCGCAGCCGTACCGCGGTGAAGGAGTCGAGGCCCAGCTCGGTCAGCGGCACGTCCGGTGGGAGCTGGTCGGGCCGGTCCAGCACCTCCGCGAGGCAGGCGAGGACGTCGTCGAGCCGGACCGTCATGCGGTTGTCCCTTCCGGGTGCGGGGGTTCGGGGCGGAGGCGCACGTGTGACACGGGTGGGTGACCGGCGCGGCGCCGCAGCGACTCTCGCCTTATTGAGTCTGATTGTCAATATCGTCTACCGTCTCCCGGTATGACCGCCCCACCGACCGCCGACCACACCGCCGAGATCACGACCGTCTGGTCCGAGCTGCTCGACCTGCCACCCGCCGAGATCCCCGACGACGTGGGCTTCCTCGTCCTGGGCGGTGACTCGGTACTGGCGGTGCGCATGTCGGCGCTGATCCGGCAGCGCCTCGGCGTCGCACTCGGCCTGGCCGAGGTCCGGGTCGACACCACCGTCGGCGAGATCGCCGCACTCGTCGCCGATCGGGTGAGCGATCCCACGGCCGAATCACTGCCCGCGATCACCCGCCGGCGCGCCGACCCGCACGCCCCGTTCGCGCTGCTGCCGCTGCAGCAGGGCTACTTCGTCGGCCAACAGGACGGCTGGGAGCTGTCCTACGCCTCGGCGCACTACTACGTCGACTACCCCCTCGACGGCATCGACGGCGACGAGGCGGCGGAGGCCCTCACCGACGCCCTGGAGCGGCTGGCCCGGCGCCAGCCCGGCCTGCGCGCCCGGGTCGACGCCGACGGCCGCCAGTACGTGCTGCCCACCGGGGCGCCGGGGGCACTGCCGGCCCCGACCGTGCTGGACCTGCGCGACGCCGCACCGGAGGAGATCGACGCCCGGCTCGCCGCGCTGCGGGACCTGATGAACGTCAGCGGGCCCGACCCGGTGTCCGGCCCCGGCCTGGACATCCGGCTGACGCTGCTGCCCGGCGACGCCGGTCTGCTGCACGGCGCGTTCAGCCTGCTGCTGTTCGACGGCTGGTCGGCCGGCGTGCTCACCCGTGAGCTGCTGGCACTCGCCCAGGACTGGAACGCGGTGCTCGACCCCCTGGAGATCGACCCCGGCGACTACGTCGAGGCGGTCGGGGCGCTGCGCGGAACCCGCGGCCGGAGCGCCGACCGCGACTGGTGGTGGGAGCGGATCGACGCGCTGCCCGCCCCGCCCGCGCTGCCGCTGGTCGTCGACCCGCAGGAGGTCACCCCCACGGTCATGCAGCACCGCGAGTTCCGGCTGAACCCGGCCCGCTGGGCGGCGCTGCGCGCGGCCTGCCGCGACCAGCGGGTCACCCCGGCGACGGCGCTGCTCACGGCGTTCTCCGTCGTGCTGGCCCGCTGGTCGGGACACCGGCGGATGCTGCTCAACTCCCTGCAGACCGGACGCCTGCCGCTGCACCCGGACGTGCACCGCATGATCGGCGGCTTCGCCACCACCATGCTGCTGCCGGTGGTCCCGGAGACCGGGGCGTCGTTCGCCGAGCTGGCCCGATCCGTGCAGCGGACCTTCGCCGAGCACGCCGCGCACGCGCTCGTCCCGGGCGTCGAGGTGGCCCGGGAGGTCGGGCGCCGGCGCGGGACCCACCGCCCGGTGGCACCGGTGGTGTTCCAGTCCACGATCGGGATGGACGCCGCGATGGGCAGCCCGCTGCCGAGCGAGGCCGGACCGCTGGGCAGGGTGCGCGCCGGGGACTACACCCACCACCTGCGCACCCCGCAGGTGGCGCTGGAGACCCGCTGCTTCGAGATCGACGAGCACCTCGTCCTGGTGTTCTCCCTGGTCGCGGAGCTGTTCGTCGACGACGAGGTGACGGCCGCGTTCGCCGAGCTGGTCGAGCTCGCGACGGCGCTGGCCGACGGACCCGGCTGGGACGCCGTGCCGGAGCTGCCCGAGGCCCTCGACCCCGTCCCCGGGGAGGGGCTGCGCATCGGCGCGCTGCCCCGGACCGGTCGCACGCACGCTCCCGGCCCGCCCGCGGACGGCGCGGAGCAGGCGGTGGCCGAGGTGTTCGAGGACTTCCTGGAGGTCCCGGTGCTGGACCGCACCGTGCACTTCTTCACCGCGGGCGGCGACTCGCTGCTCGCGATCCGGGTGCTGGCCCGCCTCGCCGCGGAGCTGGACCACCCGGTGCCGGTACGGGCCTTCCTCGCCGACCCGACGGTCGCCGGGGTGGCGGCGGCCGGGCGGGCCTCCTGATGGCCCGGGCCCCCCGTCCGCTCGTCGCCGTGCTGGGCGCCTCGGGGGCGACCGGGCGGGCCGCGGCGCGACGGCTCGCCGCGACGGGCCGGGTGCGCCTGCGGCTCGGGGCCCGCGACGCCGGCGCGCTCGCCGCACCGGCGGCCGCGCTCGGGGCCGAGGCCGTGCCGGTCGACGCGGGTGACGCCGAGGCCCTGGCCGGGTTCTGCGCCGGCGCGGCCGTCGTCGTGCAGTGCGCGGGACCGTCGCTGCGGCTCACCCCGGTCGTGCTGGCGGCGGCGCTCGCCGCGGGGGCCCACCTCGTCGACCCGGCCGGCGACCTGGACCCGATCCCGACCGGCGACCGCTCGGTCGTGCTGGGCACGGGGGTGGTGCCCGGGCTGTCGGG
This sequence comes from Pseudonocardia tropica, assembly GCF_040105315.1. Taxonomy (NCBI): domain Bacteria; kingdom Bacillati; phylum Actinomycetota; class Actinomycetes; order Pseudonocardiales; family Pseudonocardiaceae; genus Pseudonocardia; species Pseudonocardia tropica. Next base: position 6,880 of record NZ_JBEDNP010000018.1, on the reverse strand, counting down.
GCTCCTGCCGCGCCTGCTCCCGCCGGGGGCCCGGCGGCTGGACCTCTACGTCGGTGGCGCCGACCGGCTGACCCCGGCCGCGGCGGCGGACGTGCTGCTGAGTGTCCCGCCCCGCTACGGGCTGTCCCGGGCGCTGTGGCGCGACGGCGGCCCGGTCGAGGCCGCGCTGGCGGTGCAGCCCGCGGTCTCGCTGCCGGGCTTCGACGGTCCGGTGCACGCCGTGCCGCTGCTCACCGCCGAGGCGCAGCGCCTGGCCGCGGACACCGGTGTGTCGCAGCTGCGGGCCTACTCGGTGTTCCCGGGGCCGGGTCTGCCGGACACCCTCGCGTCGGCCTGGGCGTCGGGGGACCCGCTGGCGCACGTCGACGCCGTCATCGCCGCCGCCGACGCCGACGTGGCCGCGCACGGCGTCGCCATCACGCTGCTCGCCTCGGCGCGCTACGCCGACGGCGCCCGCCGGACACTGCTGCGGTCCACCGACTCGCTCGCCCTGACCGGCGCGTTCACCGCGCTCGCCGTCACCGACGTGCTGGCGGGCCGGGTCCCGCCCGGTCTCGGCCGGGCCGCCGAGGTGCTCGACCCGGTGACGACGGCCGCCCGGCTGTCCGCCGACCCCTCGGTGGACGAGCTGCGGTACTGACCAGGGTGCCCCGGGTGCGCACCCGGGGCGCCCGGCGGGCTCACCCCTGCCCGGGGGCGACCGGTAGGCCGGTCCGGAACAGCTCCTGCTCCAGCCACACCGCCGCGGCGACGCCGTTCCCGGCGCCCACGCTCACCAGCGTCACTCCGTCGGGCAGGCCGGGCTGACGGGCCGCGTCGCCGGCGGCGGAGACCCCCGGGACCGAGGTCCGGCCGCACTCGTCGACGGCGATCGCGCCGTCGTCGAGCACGGTGGCGCCGAGGCTCCCGGCCAGCGCGGTGCCGGGGCGGGTCGGGGCGCGGTGGTAGACGCCGTCGCGGGCGAGGGTGGTGCCGTCGGCGAAGCGCAGCTCGAGCGCCCCCAGGTCTCCTTCGATCGCCGTGATCGGGGACTCCACGACCCGCACCCCGCGCGCCTCCAGGTTCGCCGCGACCCAGCCGGGCAGCTCGGCGGGGCCGTGGGTGGCGAGGACGACGTCGTCGCTGAACCGGTCCCGCACGTAGGCGGCGAGCATCCCGGCCAGGCCGTTGCCGATCACCACGAGCGCCATGCCGGTGGTCTCGTAGCCGTGGCAGAACGGGCAGTGGAACACCGAGACGCCCCACCGCTGCGCCAGCCCGGGCACGTCGAGCGGCTCGTCGACCTGGCCGCCGGCCAGCAGCAGCCGCCGCGCCCGCGCGGCGGTGCCGTCGTCGAGGTCGAGGGTGAAGTCGTCGAGGGCGCCGCGCACGCCGGTGACCCGGCCCGCCCGGCGGGTCACCGTCGGGTAGGCGTCGACCTCGGCGCGGCCGTCGGCGAGCAGCTGCGCCGGGTCCGCACCGTCGCGGCCGAGGTACATGTGCATCTCGGCGGCCGGGGCGTTGCGCGGCTCGCCGGCGTCGACGAGCAGGACGCGGCGCCGCTGGCGGCCGAGCACGAGGGTCGCCGACAGGCCCGCGGGCCCACCGCCGACGACCACCACGTCGTAGGTGTCGTTCACGGGTTCTCCAGTTCCTTCCGGACGGCGGGCAGCACCTCGGTCGCGAGGCGTTCCACGTTGGCGAGCACCGCGTCGCGCTCGCCGGAGGACTCGACGTGCAGCAGCACCCGCCCGGCCCCGCTCCCCCGGACCAGGTCGACGAGCCGGCGGACACACAGCTCGGGCGGCCCGATCGGCTGGCGGGCGAGGATGCCCGCGGCCAGCTCGTCGGGGGTGGGCCGCGGGCCGCGGTACTCCTCGACCATCACGTACTCGGCGTAGCCGGAGGCGAACACCGGCGCCAGCCGCTCGTGGACGACCCGTTCGGCCTCGGCGACCGAGTCGGTGACGTGGGCCAGGACCGCGGTGCCGTGCGCCGGCCGCGCCGCGGTGAGCTGCTCGTACTCGGCGACCAACCGCGCCTGCTCGTCGGCGGTCTGGGAGAAGAAGAACAGCATCGGCAGGCCGTGCCGGGCGGCGAGCTCCACCCCGGTGGCCGAGGTCGCGGCCACGTGCACCGGCGGGTGCGGACGCGTGTAGGGCTCCGGGCCGGGCGCCACCTCGCGGAACCGGTAGTGCTCGGAGTCGGCGGACACCCGCCCGGTGAAGGAGTCGAGGACGAGGCGGAGCGCCTCGGGCAACCCGGTGCGCCACCGCTCGATGCCGGTGCCGAGGACCTCGTGGTCCACCACCGGACCGGCCCGGCCGACGCCGAGATCGAACCGGCCGCCGGAGAGCTGGTCGAGCAACGCCGCCTGCTCCGCGACGTGCACCGGCGGGTGCGTCGGCAGGATCGTCACGGCCGTGCCGACCCGCACCCGCCGGGTGCGGCCGAGCAGGAACGCGGCCAGCGTCGTCGCGGAGGGGTTGATTCCGTAGCCGGTCAGGAAGTGGTGCTCGGTGGTCCACACCGACGCGAACCCGTGCGCCTCGGCCGCCTGCGCGACGTCCGCGGCCAGCGCGAACACCTCGGTCGCACTCTGCCCGGGGAAGCGGTGGGTGAACAGCATGACGCCGAAGGAGGGAGGGGCCACGCCCTGACAGTACCGGATGTCGTTATCGATTAGGCGGTGCGTCGTCCCCCTCGACGGCGCCGGCATCCGTGGCGTGGGCCCAGGTCCCGCCGCGCCGGGGCCGGGGGCCACCGGGATCCGGGGCCGGGCCGGCGGTCGCGCGGGCCCTCCGGCCGTCCCCGCCGGGTCCGCCGGGTCCCGCCGCACAGTGGGGTGGTCGCGCACCGGGCGGGCCGTCGGCCCTGTTGGCGTCCGACCGGATGCTGGGGGGCGACGGGGGTCGGCGACCGGGGAGTCGCGAGATCCCGTGATCGTCGACGGGATGGCGGCACTCGCGGGCAGCCTCGGGGCGGGCCTGCTCCTCGTCGCCGCCATGGCCCTGGTCGCGGAGTCGGGCCTGCTGGTCGGTGTCGTGCTGCCCGGCATCAGCGTGACCGTCGGGCTGGGCGTCCTGGCCGGGACCGGCGCGGTGCCCGGTGTCGCCGCGGGTGCCACCGCCGCCGTCGCCGGCGCCGTCGGACCGAGCCTGGGCTACTGGCGAGCACGACGGGGCGGCCCGGCGGCTCTGCGGAGCGGGCGCGGCATGCCGGCCGCAGCGGCACGGGTCCTCCGGCTCGCCGAGCGACGCCCCGTGCTCGCAGTGGCGCTCGGCCAGTGGTTCGCGGTGGTCCGCACCCTGGTCCCCCGCGTCACGAGCCGTGTCCTGCCGTACCACCGGTTCGCGGCGGTCAGCATCCCGGTGGCCGCCACCTGGGGGCTCGTCACGTTCACCCTGGGGCGCCTGCTCGCCCGGGGCTCGACGACCGCGGCCCGGCTCGTCGCGGCGCAGCAGGTGACGGCGAACGTCCTGCTCGCGGCCCTGCTCCTCGCGGTCGCGGGGGCGGCGGTCCGCGCCGTCCTGCGCCGCCGCGCGCGGCGGAGCCGACCCCCGCCGGCTCCGGGGTCCGGACGTTGCTCGACCACGCCGGACGCCGGCGCCCGCACCGGCACCGAGGACCGGCGGTGAGGGCAGCGGTGCCGTGGCGCTGCTGTGGCGGCGCCGAGAGCGCGCGCCGGACGTACGGGGGACGCCGACACGGCGGTCAGCCGGAGCCGGCCAGCCCGTCGAGGAAGAGCTCGGCCGCCCGCTGCACCCGTGCCCGGTCACCCCCCGCGAGGAGGTCGACCAGCAGTCCGCGGAGGGTCGCCGTCACCAGCGTCGCGCGGACCGCGGCGACCGCCGGATCGACGCCGGGCCCCTGCGCCGCGCACAGCGAGGCCGTCCACTCCGCCCCCATCCGGTCGAGGAATTCGGCGTAGTCCTGCGGGGACTGCACCGCCCGGCCGTACACGGCGAAGAACAGCCGGAACGTCGCCTCCTGCCGCGGGTCCGAGCACCACCTCCACGCCGCCCGCGCCGCGGTCGCCAGGTCCGCCCCGTCGCCCGCCATCCCGGCGGTGACGAGGGCGACCCGCTCGCGCAACCGCCCCAGGATCGCGTCGAGCATCTGCTCCTTGGTCCCGAAGTGGTGGACCAGCGTCGTCGAGGACACGCCCAGCGCCGCGGCCACCGAACGCCACGACAGCTCGGCGAAGACCTGCTCCGACGCGTGGTCGACCGCGGCGTCGAGCAGCTCGGCCCGCCGCCGGTGGTCCACCGGCCGTCCCACCATCGCGTGCCCCACCTCCGCGTACGACGTCCTTGACTTTCTAGCACAGTCGTTCTACCAACTATTGCTAGGACAGTCGTTCTATGAATCCGGAGGTCTCCGTGCCTGCTCCCACCGCCCCGGTCGTGTCCGTCGCACCCGTCACGCTCCCCGTCCGCGGCCGTCGGCCCGACCTGCGGCTGCGGGTCTCCGCCCCGGCGGGCGGAACCGGACCGGCGCCGGTGCTGCTGTTCGCGCACGGCTTCGGCTCGTCGCTGCACGCCTACGGCCCGCTGACCGACCACTGGGCGGCGCACGGGTTCGTCGTGCTCCAGCCCGAGTTCCTCGACTCGCGCACGGTCGGCCTCGCGCCCGACGATCCGCGGCGACCGGACCTGTGGCGGCACCGGGTCCGGGACGCGGTCCGGGTACTCGACGGGCTCGACGAGATCGAACAGGCGGTGCCCGAGGTACGCGGCCGACTCGACCGGGACCGGGTCGTCGCCGCCGGGCACTCCTTCGGCGGTCAGACCGCGGGCATCCTGCTCGGGCTGCGGGTGCTCGACCCGAGGACCGGCGAACCCGCCGAGCCACCCGTCGACCTGCCCGGACCGCAGGTGCGCGCCGGGGTGCTGCTCGCCACCGCCGGCCGCGGTGGGGACGCCCTCGCACCCGGCGTGATCGAGCAGCTGCCCTGGCTCGACGTCGACTTCTCCGCGATGCGCTCCCCCGCGCTCGTCGTCATGGGTGACGCCGACTCCAGCCCCCTCACCACCGTCGGCCCCGGCTGGTCCGCCGACCCGTACCGGCTCGCCCCGCCCGGCAAGAGCCTGCTCACGCTGTACGGCGCCGAGCACTCCCTCGGCGGCATCCCCGGCTACGACGCCGCCGAGACCACCGACGCCGACCCCGGCCGGGTCGCCGCCGTGCAGACGCTCGGCACCGCCTACCTGCACAGCGCACTCGACCCCGCCGACGACTCCTGGACGAGGGCGGCCGCGGAGTTCGCGGGCAGCCCGGTCGGCCGGATCGAGTCGCGCTGACCAGTCCGACCGCGCGTCCGATCGGGCCCGGCCGCCGGTCGGAGCCGCTGGAGTTCGTCGAGGGTGCGGGCGTGGGTGCGGGGTGGATGCTGCCGGTCCGGGCGCCCGGACACGGTCAGCCCGCCGTCTCCGGCGGGGGCCACTCGCTGCGCCGCGTGACGACCCGCACCGGCCCGTCCGCCGAACCACCGGCGAGGACGCGGGCGGTCAGGCAGAACTGGGTCCACATGTACAGCTGGATCTCCTTGCCGACACCGAGCGTGTCGAAGACGATCGCAGCGGCCCGGTCGCCCGGGCGTGACCAGCTCTCGATGCCGAACTCCAGCACGTCTCCGACGTCGCGGGCACCGAACTCGATCTGCCCCGCCTCGAGATGCCCGGCCAGCGTCGCGAACCGGAACGACGTCGGCCCACGGGAGAGCACCCGCACCGGGCCCGACCACGGCGCCGGCATCCGGACGACGTACTCGTCACCGGGCACGACGTCGCCGAGACCGCCCCGCAGCTTGCGGAACGAGACCACCTCCGACGGCGCGGCACGGTCCAGGTCGGCACAGATCCGGTCCATCAGCTGCGCGGCGTCCAGGTCGGCGTTCCGGATCCGGATCCGGAACGTGCGGTGCAGCAGCGGGCCGGCGCCCTCCCCGATCGTCTTCAGGTGGGCGTCGAGGGCACCGTCGGGCAGCGCGGGCGGCAGGTCACCCGCGTCACCCCCGGTCTCGGTGCGCTGCACTCCGGGCAGGGAACGCAGGTAACGCAGACCGCTCGTCGCCAGGCCCACCGGGTACCTCAGAACCGCGCCGATCCGGCGGACCGGTCCGGGCTGCGGTGTCGGGTCCGCCCGCCGGCGCGTCGAGATCCGGGTCGCCGCGGCGACCCGTTCGACGGCGGCGGCCAGCCCCTCCGGATCCCCGACGGTGACGGTCACCCCCGGGTGCCGGAGGATCCCGAGCGGGTCGAGACCGGTCACCGGGAGGTGGAACCGGACGCACACCCCGCGCTCGGTGTTGGTACCGAACGTCGCGCCGCGGTCGGCGAGGGACAGGTGCGGACCGATCACCTTCGGCGCGCTGAACGGTCCGGTGAGCTGCGCACCGGCCAGGTTGCGCACCGGCGTCGTCAGCGTCCACGGGCCGAATCGGACCCGGAACAGCTCCCGGTCCAGCTCGACGTACGCCCCCGAGTCGGCCGTGACGCCGAACGGCCGCAGGACCGGGAGGAAGCGCGGGTCGACGGCGAAGGGCCGGACCGACACGAGGTCGGACTCCGGCCCCGCCGTCACCTCGCTGCTCGACGGTTCGGAACCGGACGTGGGGCCGCCCCGGGGGCGCGACGGCGTGCGGGGATCGGTCATGGGGGACGGCTTACCCGCACAGGGCCGGAGCATGCAGCGGGTCACCGTCACCGGCTACCCCCGTCACACCCCCGACGACGGCTGACCGTTTCGAGCAGCAGGAGGCGCGTCAGCTCCTGCGCTTGGCCACTTCCTCCTGCAGCTGCGGCGCGACCGTGAACAGGTCACCCACGATGCCGAAGTCGGCGATCTCGAAGATCGGCGCCTCCTCGTCCTTGTTCACCGCGACGATCGTCTTCGACGT
>NZ_JBEDNP010000017.1:0-106366 GCF_040105315.1 Pseudonocardia tropica | reverse complement strand
GTTCGACGATGTTCGGTGTAGGAACCTTCATCATCAACTTCTCGGGGCCCGCCTCACCGCAGCGACACGACCCCACCCGCGCGGTCGATCACGCCCTCACCTGCACTCCATTTCCGGAAGAGCCGCTTAGTCGTAAGTGTAGCCTGAGGTGACTAGAACGACTTCCATTGATCTCGTGGAGTCACTCGTGCGCGGCGTCCGCGCTCAACTTCGACAAGGCCATTATCCTTTAGGAGTGCGACTGCCCGGTTTGCCGTTCCAGCGGAAACGGAGTAGCTATTCTGTAGCTCCAAAATAGTCGGCAGTGTGTCGCCGATTTTTAAGGCCCCGCAGGCGATGGCTCCTTGAAGATCGGCGGCGATCTTTCGATACGGACTGTTGTCGGAGTGCGGTCGCGGAACTGCCATAGGTTTAATTGTCGAAGACTGTTGACCTTGAATGATTCGCGGTGTTGCTGGCATTCGGACGCCGGTTTGCATTGCTCGCTGGTCAGCTTCTGCGACCCATGCCGTGTATGCCCTAAAGGTGGTCGAGCCTCCGCCGCCGTGGCCAAGGCGCCCCGCAACAGTACGGACATCGACGCCCGATGTGATCAGCTCCGTTGCCGAGTAGTGCCGAAGCTGATGTAGGTGCATATCCCAGCCGAGCTTCTTGCACATGCGGACGTAGCGATTTCCCACTGACGACGGCCGCCGCCACGTACTCCCGTCGACCGCACCGGAGAACACGCGAGCATCGGCGGCGAGCGTGATTCCGAGTGTCGTCGCGTCGGCGTCGCACTGCGCCCGGTAGGCGCGGAGGAGTGCGACGGTGTCGGCGTCGAGCGCGATGCGCCGCTGCTGATGGGTCTTGGTGTCCTTCTCCCATGTCGTCGTGTTGTGCTGCGCGATGCTGGTCCCGATCGTGATGACGGCCCGGTCCAGGTCGATCCGGTCCCAGCGCAGCGCGCACAGCTCGCCCCGGCGCGCGCCAGTCGTCATGGCGAGCCACAGGAACGTCCCCCACCACGCCTCGCGGAACGCCATGTTCAGGATCGCCGCAGCCTGCTCCGGCGTCGGCGGGTCCGGCTCGCTCCGGGCGCCGCGCGGTGGCTCGGCCTGGTCGAGCGGGTTGACCGTGATCCAGCGCCACCGCACGGCGCGGCTCAGGGCGCCGCTCAGGCAGTAGTGCACCTTGCGGACCGACGACGTCGCGAGCGGCTTGCAGACGTGCGGCCTGCACGCCTCCGTGCACTCGTGCGGGTCGTCGACGGCGTGCTGGACGGCCTTGCGCCCGTCACAGTGGTCCCGGCACCGGCGAAGGACCGCCTGATGGCTGTCGAGCGTCTCTCCGTCGAGCCGCGCGACCGGAAGGTGACCGAGTAGCGGGCGGATGTGGCAGCGGATCGTCTGCTCGTAGCGCTGCCAGGTCGTCACCTCGACGTCGAGCAGTTCGAGGTAGCGGTCCATGAGCTGGTTGACGGTCGCCTTGGTGCGCGGGTTGCGCTGCTCGTCGACCTGGTTGATGAACCGGGTCCGGACCTTCTCGGCCTCCGCCCTGGCCTTGGGGCCGGCGGGCACGGTCTCGACGAGGTAGTTCCGCTTGCCGCTCAGGGCGTCGATGCCGGCGTACACGCGCACCCGCAACGACCCGCTGGGGAGGGTGTGGATCTCGCCGCGTTGCCGCTGTCGTGCGCCACGAGGTCGCGCCATGGAGCGAGCGTAGCGGCAACTCGCTCCACGTCTAGCTCCATGAGCGCGGGTCGGAGGATCGTCGTTGTGCCTCTGACCTGCGTGCCCCCGGCAGGATTCGAACCTGCGGCACCCGCTTTAGGAGAGCGGTGCTCTATCCCCTGAGCTACGAGGGCGTGGGTGAAGGTTACCTGGGAGCCCTCCGTGCCTCCCCGCCGCCGTCATCGGTGCGGTCGCCACCCGATCACGCCCGGACCGGGGACAGGTCCAGTCGCATGTGCACGCTGTTCGGGTCGTCGGGGTAGTCCGCGAACGGCGGGCAGCGGACGAAGCCGTGGCGGGCGTAGAGCCGACGGGCCGGGGCGAAGAACTCCATCGACCCGGTCTCGAGGTGCAGCGTCCGATACCCGCGTTCGTGCGCGACCGCGATGATGTGCCGGAGCAGCGCGGTCGCCGTCCCGCGTCCGCGCGCTCCCGGAGCGGTGCGCATGGATTTGATCTCGCCACCGGTGGGCCCGAGTTCCTTCAGGGCTCCGCAGCCGAGCAGGGCGTCGCGGTCGTCGTGGACGGACCACACGGTCACCCCGGGCCCGCGCAGGCCGTCCAGGCCGAGGGCGTGCACGCTCCCCGGCGGGGACTCGGCGCGCATGTCGTCGAGATGCCCGGCCAGCAGCCCGGCGATCCCGGGCCCGGTGAGGTCGTCGACGAGGATGCGCACCCGGTCATCGTGCCGCAGCCGGCGCCGCCCGCTCCCCACCGACGCCCGGCCGGACGCCGTCACCGCTCCGCCGCTGTCCCGGAAACCGCTCCGGAACGGTGGACGTCGCCGTTCGTGATGTCGCGCACCATGACACCGGGAGGCTCCTGCGACCTCCCGGCGACAGCGATCCGGTGGTGAACGCTGCGAACCGCTCCACGCCTCTGACCAGCACTCTCGTCGATCGGAGCGGGAGCGGGAGGGGTACCGCCGACGGGTCGCAGATCACTCCGGAATGCTGCTGCGCACCCCTGGCACCTGATCCGTTGGGGCGATCGGGAAAACGTCCTACGGTCCTCCGCAGTCGACAGGGGAGGGATCGTGCGGCCACTGTTCCGGAATCCGCGTTTCCGCCGGTTGTTCACCGCGCAGATCGTCGCGCTCGTCGGGACCGGCCTCGCGACGGTCGCGCTCGGGCTGCTCGCCTACGACCTCGCCGGCGAGCGGGCCGCGCTGGTCCTCGGATCGGCGTTGACGATCAAGATGGTGGCCTACGTCGTCGTCGGGCCGGTGGTCGGAGCGGTGGCCGACCGGGTGCCGCGGCGGCTCCTGATGGTCTCCGCCGACGTCGTCCGCGCGGCGGTGGTGCTCGTCCTGCCCTGGGTCTCCGAGATCTGGCAGGTCTTCGTCCTGGTCGGGGTGCTGCAGGTCGCGTCGGCGACGTTCACGCCGGTGTTCCAGTCGGTGATCCCCGACGTCGTCACCGGCGAGCAGGACTACGCCCGGGCCCTGTCGGCCTCGCAGCTCGCGAGCAGCGCCGAGACGGTCCTGAGCCCACTGCTGGCCGCGGTGGCCGTCGCGGTGATGAGCTACTCGACGCTGTTCGTCGGCACCTGCGCCGGGTTCGTGTTCTCCGCGGCCCTGGTGGCGTCGACGGCCGTCCCGCCGGTCGCGGGTCGTGCCCAGGGTGGCTTCGCGACCCGGCTGCTGCTCGGGGTCCGGCTGTTCCGGGCGGTCCCGCAGCTGCGGGGATTGCTGGCGCTGAACGTCGTCGTCGCCGCGGTGGGGGTGGTGTCGCTGGTGACGACGGTGAACGTCGTCCGCGACCTGCTCGGGGGCACCGAGGCCGACGTCGGGCTGCTGCTCGCGGTGTCCGGTGCCGGGACGGCCGTCGCCGCGGTGGTCTCCCCGCGCGTGGCGCGCCGGCTGTCGCTCCGCACGACGATGCTCGCCGGCGCCGGGATCTCCTGTCTCGCGGCCGGGGCGACCCTGGTGCTGGCGTGGGCTCCGTCGTGGACGACCGCGGCGCTCGCCTGGGCGCTGATCGGCTTCGGCCCGGGGTGGATCATGGTCAACACCGGTCGCCTGCTGCGCACCTCGGCCGGACCCGGTCAGCGGCCCGCCCTGTTCAGCGCGCAGTTCTCGCTCTCGCACGCCTGCTGGCTGGTCACCTACCCGCTCACCGGGTGGCTGGCGGTCTCGGCCGGCTGGTCGGTGACCTGGTCGGTCCTCGCGGTGCTGGCCGTCGCCGCCCTGGCCGCGGCGGCCCTGGTCTGGCCGACGACCGGTGCCGACCTCGTCCGGCACCGCCACGACCACCACGCCGACCACGCCCACGTCGTCGCGGCACGCCCGTCGGCCCGCGGCTGGACGCACGCGCACCGGCTCGTCGTCGACGACCAGCACCCGCACGGACCCGTCCCGGTGTGACCGTCCAGGCCGCGGGGAGCAGTCCGTCGGCGACCTCCCGGGCCGCGCGGATCGGCCCCGTCCCGCGCTCGACCACCGCCACCGCGGCCGCGCCCTCCAGCAGGACCTCAGGGCCCCGGCGGGCGCCGCGGCCGGCTCGGCCGTCCCCGGCCGGTCGACCTGGGCCTGCAGGTAGCTGCGCAGCGCGGTCTTCTCGTGGTGCCGGACGACCTCGCGGGCCGGGTGGTCGAGTCGGGGCAGCTCCGAGGCCGGCACGCGCGGTGACCTGTGCCTCGCCGTGGGCGTCGGGCTCACCGCCGGCCGGCCGGATCGGGACGGCGCGGACGTTCGCCGTCGCCGCCGCGCTGGGACTGCCGCCTGGGCGCAGTGCATCCGCGGCCGGCGCCGCCGGATGCGGACCGGGCCGCGACGACGGGTCCCCCGGTGCGGACCTACCGCACCGGGGACGGGGTCAGCGACGGGCCAGGGCGCGGCCGTGCGTGACGGCGCTCCAGGTGTCGATGCCCACCCAGATCGCGCGGAGCGTGTCCCCGGTGCGCTGGGCGGCGTCCCGCAGGGTCTCGGACCAGGACGGCATCGGGGTCTCGTGGGTGGTCATCGGCTACCTCCTCGTAGTGGTCGACTCGGAAGCTGCTCTGTCCGACTCGCACCACGAGAGTAACTGGCGAGACATGAATGTCTCAACGATGACGATCGTGTGTCATGCCTCATCCGCTCGGAGCAGCACCGGTGACGGGTCGCAGCACCCGGGCGCATGCGTGTGACCAGGGCGGGCCACCCCCGCGACGCGGCTCGGTCGCCGCGTCGCCGACGTGGTGCTTTCATGAACATTGCCCGCTTTTCGTCTGGACAACCGGTTCAGCGAGCGCCGCGTACAGGAGGACCGCTTGTTCAGCATCACCGTCCGGGACCACGTCATGGTGGCGCACAGCCTGCGCGGCGAGGTCTTCGGACCGGCGCAGCAGCGCCACGGCGCGACCTTCCTCGTCGACGCCACCTTCCGGCGCCCCGACCTGGACCCGGACGGGATCGTCGTCGACATCGGGCTGGCCACCGCACAGCTCGCGGAGACGCTCGCCGACCTCAACCACCGCGACCTCGACGACCACCCCGAGTTCGCGGGCGTCAACACGACCACCGAGTTCCTGGCCCGGGCGATCGCGGACCGGCTCGCCGACCGCATCGGCGCGGGGAAGCTCGGCGGCAACGCCGGCGGGCTGACCGGACTGACGGTGACGCTGCACGAGTCGCACGTCGCGTGGGCGAGCTACGAGCGGGACCTGTGACGGCTCCCGCACCGCCCCGCACCACGGGGCGTGCGGTGCACGTCGTCGTCCCCGCCGGGATCGACGACCCGCGCTCCCCGAGCGGCGGGAACCGCTACGACCGCAGCGTCTGCGCCGCCCTGGACCGCCCCGTGCGGGAGCTCGCGGTCGCGGGCGGCTGGCCGGACCCGGACCGGGCCGCCCTCGAGCGGCTCGACGCGGCGCTCACGGGCGTCCCGGACGGCGCGTCGGTGCTGCTCGACGGGCTCGTCGCCTGCGCCGCGCCAGGGGTCCTCACCCGTCACACCGGCCGGGTACACGCGGTCGTCCTGGTCCACCTGCCACTGGGCGACGAGCACGGGCTCCACCCGGCGGTCGTCGCGGACCGGCGGGCCCGCGAGCGTGCGGCGCTGCACACGGCGGCGGCCGTCGTCACCACCAGCGAATGGACGGCAGGGCGGGTGGTCCGTCTGCACCAGCTGCCCGTCGCCCGCGTGTACGTCGCCCCGCCGGGGGTGGACGCTGCCCCGATGACGTCCGCGCACCCGGCCGGTACCCGGCTGCTCGCGGTCGGGGCGCTCACCCCGACCAAGGGACACGACCTGCTGGTCGAGGCCCTCGCCCGCGTCGCCGACCGGGAGTGGACGTTGCGCCTGGCCGGACCGCTCGACCGCGACCCCGCGCACGCCGCGGCCGTGCGCGCGGCGGTGGACCGGCACGGCCTGACCGGTCGGATCACCCTCACCGGGCCGCTGACCGGCCCCGCCCTCGACGCCGCCTACGCGTCGGCGGACCTGCTCGTGCTCCCCTCGCGCACCGAGACCTACGGGATGGTCGTGACCGAGGCGCTGGCCCGGGCCGTCCCGGTGGTCGCCGGAGACGTCGGCGGCGTCCCCGAGGCGCTCGGCGGCGGTGGGCTGCTCGTCGCCCCCGGCGACCCGGACGCGCTGGCCGGCGCGCTGCGGTCCTGGCTGACCGACCCGGGGCTGCGCGCGGACCTGCGCGCCGCCGCCCGGGACCGCCGGGACCGGCTCGACGGCTGGGCCGACACCGCCCGCGCCCTCTGCGCGGTGCTGCCGTGAGCGCCGCCGATCCCCGCGTCGACCCCCGCGTCGACCACACGACCGTCCCGATCCAGGGTGCGGCGGGCAACCCGGTCTGCCCGCCGGAGTGGCTCGCCCTCCGTGAGCCCGCCGACGCCGACGCCCGCTCGACCGCGCTCGCCGACGCCGTCCGCGACCTCCTGCCACCGGGCCCGCTGCTGGTGCGCGACCTCGGCTGCGGCACCGGGTCGATGGGCCGCTGGCTCGCCCCGCGCCTCGACCGTCCCGGTGGCCAGCACTGGGTCCTGCACGACCGCGACCCGGTCGTGCTCTCCCACGCCGTCGCCTCGCTACCCGGCGGCGTGACCGGCGAGGCCGGCCCCGGCGACCTCACCGGGCTCGGTGCCGACGTGCTGGCCGGGACGTCGCTCATCACCGCGTCCGCGCTGCTCGACCTGCTCGCCGCGGACGAGGTGGACGCCCTGACCGCCGCCTGCGCCGCCGCCGGCTGCCCCGTGCTGTTCACCCTGACCGTGTCCGGCCGGGTCCGGCTGCACCCCGAGGACCCGCTCGACGCCGAGATCGGTGCCGCCTTCGACGACCACCAGCGTCGCGACGAGGACGGCCGACGAATGCTCGGGCCGGACGCCCCCGCCGCCGCGGCGGCCGCGTTCACGCGGCACGGTGCGCGGGTGCGCACCGCGGACTCGCCGTGGCGGCTCGGCCCCGACCGGCCCGCCCTGCTCCGCGAGTGGCTGGCCGGACGGCTCGACGCTGCCTGCGCGCAGCGCCCCGACCTCGCCGCGCACGCCGGCGCCTACCGCGACCGGCGCGAGCGTGCCCTCGACGCGGGGGAGCTCACCGTCTCGGTCGGTCACACCGACCTGCTGGCGGTGCCGGGGGAGCGGTCGTGAGGGGCCGGGTGGGTCCGGCCCTGCGGCTGCTCGCCGGGGTGGGGCTGCTCGCCGCGCTGTTCGTGCAGGTCGGTGTCGGGCCGGTGCTGGAGCGCCTGCGCGGCGTCGGGCCGGCGGCGGTCGTCGCCGCGCTGCTGCTCGGCGCGGTGGCGACCGTGCTCAGCGCATGGCGGTGGCGGATGGTCGCCCGCTCGATCGGACTCGGCCTGCCCCCGGGACGCGCCGTCGCCGACTGCTACGGCGCCACCTTCCTCAACTCGCTGCTGCCCGCCGGGGTGCTCGGCGACGTCCACCGCGCGGTCAGCCACGGGCGCAGCGAGGGGAACCTCGGCGCCGGGGTCCGGGCCGTGGTCTTCGAGCGGGTCGCCGGGCACCTGGTCGCGGTGGTGGCGGTCGCCGTCGTCCTGGCGCTGCAGCCGGACCTGCTGCGGGCCGCGTCCGGCGCGGTCCCGGGCGGCGCGGTGCTGCCCGTGCTCGCCGTCGTGGCCGCGCTCGCCGGGGCCGGGTGGCTGCTGCGCGCCCGGCTCGGACGGGTGTGGGCCGACGCGCGCACCGTCCTGCGCCCGCGCACCGCGGCCGGGGTGGTACTGACCTCGGCCGGAGCACTGGCCTGCCACCTCACGTTGTTCGTGCTGGCCGCGCGCGCGGCCGGGGCGACCGCCCCGCTCACCGTCCTGCTGCCGTTGCTGCTGGTCGCGCTGCTGGCGATGACGATCCCGCTGACCGTGGGCGGGTGGGGGCCGCGCGAGGCGGCCGCCGCGGCCGGGTTCGCCGCGGTCGGGCTGCCGGCGGCCGAGGGGCTCGCCGCCGCCGTCGCGTACGGGGTGCTGGCGCTCGTCGGGGTCGCGCCGGGCGCGCTCGTGGTGCTGCGGCGCCGCCGCGCGGCCCGGGGGACCGCGCCGTCAGCGCCCGGCGAGTACCCGCAGGTGACCCTCGAAGGCGACCACGAGCGCGTCGAGCAGGCCCCGGCCCTTCTCGGCGGTGGCCAGCGACGGCCGTCCCACCACACCGGTGGTGGTGTAGGCCGCGAGCCCGGTCGTGAGCAGGTACGGCCGCTCGTCGGCGACGTGGTCGGCGGTGCGGTACGACGGCCGGACCTGGTCGGCGGCGGTGTGCAGCAGGATCGAGGTCTCCAGCTCCCCGGCGTGCATGTCGGCGGTGTTCGAGGTCTCGCAGCCGGCGGCCCGGCGGGCGGCGGTCCAGTCCTCGGAGACGGGGAACAGGGCCATCGGCAGCGGGCCGACGGAGGACTCCTGGACGACGTTGCGCAGGACATGGTTCCCGCCGTGCGCGTTGACCAGGACGAGCGCGGTCGTGCCGGCGGCGCGCAGCGAGGTGGCGACGTCGTCGACGACCGCACCGAGCGTCGCCGCGGAGATGCTCACGGTGCCCGCCCACGCGGCGTGCTCGTGGGAGCAGGAGATCGTCAGTGGTGGCAGGACGCGCACGGGGTGGGCGCGGGCGATC
The DNA here is from genome assembly GCF_040105315.1 of Pseudonocardia tropica. Taxonomy (NCBI): domain Bacteria; kingdom Bacillati; phylum Actinomycetota; class Actinomycetes; order Pseudonocardiales; family Pseudonocardiaceae; genus Pseudonocardia; species Pseudonocardia tropica. The sequence continues at coordinate 97,600 of NZ_JBEDNP010000017.1, read as the reverse complement.
CGGGCGGCCACCGCGGACGCCACGAGGGTGTCGGTGGTCAGGGGCAGGTGCGGCCCGTGCTGCTCGAGGCTCCCGACCGGCAGCAGGGCCACGGTGGCACCCCGCTCCCGGACGTCCTCGGTGGTGTCGACCGGGAGGGGATTCACGCAGGCGAGGCTCTCACGGCCCCGCCCGATCATGGAGGAGCAACGGTGCACGACGACCGACACGAGTTCGCCGAGTCCCGGTTGACCACACGGCACGGCGAGTTCCGCGCCATCGCCTTCCGCGAGTACGACGGCGGTCCCGAGCACCTCGCGCTGGTGCACGGCGACCCCACGGGCGTGGACGCCCCGCTGGTGCGGATGCACTCCGAGTGCCTGACCGGCGACGTCTTCGGCGCGCGGCGCTGCGAGTGCGGCGCGCAGCTGTCGATCGCGATCGAGGCCGTCGTCCACGCGGGCCGCGGCGTGATCGTCTACCTGCGGGGGCACGAGGGCCGCGGCATCGGCCTGCTCGCGAAGATCCGCACGCACGTCCTGCAGGACGAGGACGGCCTGGACACCGTCGACTCGGCCGTCGCGCTGGGCCTGCCGGTGGACGTGCGCGACTTCGGGGCTGCCGCCGCCGTGCTGCGCCACCTCGGGATCGGGCGGGTGCGGCTGCTGTCCAACAGCCCGGCGAAGGTCGAGGCGCTGACCGGGCACGGCATCGCCGTCACCGAGCTGGTGCCGGTGCTGGAGCCCGCCGACGAGCACAACGTGCGCTACCTGACCGCCAAGCGCGACCGGCTCGGGCACGTCCTGCCACAGGTCGACACGGCGGCGGACGCGCCGCGCGGCCACACCGCGACCGGCTACTGAGCCCCGTCGTGCGCCACCCGCAGGCACAGCGACGGCGGTCCGCCCGCCGCCATCGCGGCGAGCACGGCGGGCAGCTCGTCGAGCGTGCAGTCGCCGCCGACCAGGGCGTCGAACCGCGGGTCGGCGAGCAGCCGCAGCGCCAGCGCCATCCGGTCGCCGTAGCCGCGGCGCGCCCGGCGCGGGGACACCGTGCCGACCTGGCTGGCGCGGATGGTGAGCCGGCGGCTGTGGAACGCGCCGCCCAGCGGCAGCGGCACCGTGCGGGTGCCGTACCAGCTGAGCTCGACCACCTCGCCCTCCGGCGCGAGCAGCTCCAGCGAGCGCGCCAGTCCGGCCGGGGTGGCGCTGGCGTGCACGACGAGGTCCCGGTCGCCCTCGGCGTCGTCCGGGACGGCGAACCCGACGCCGAGCGCCGCGGCGACGGCGGCCCGCTCCGGGTCGGGGTCGACGAGCTGCACCCGCGCGCCGGGCAGCCCGGCCAGGACCGCGGCGACCGCGGCGCCGACCATCCCCGCCCCGACGACGGCGATCCGGTCGCCGACCAGCGGGGCGGCGTCCCACACCGCGTTCACGGCGGTCTCGACGGTGCCGGCGAGCACGGCGCGGGCGGCGGGCACGTCGTCGGGGACGACGGTGACCGCGTCGGCGGGCACCACGAACCGGCTCTGGTGCGGGTACAGGCAGAACACGGTGCGCCCGGCGAGCTCCGGCGGGCCCTGCTCGACCTCACCGACGGCCAGGTAGCCGTACTTCACCGGGGCGGGGAAGCCGCCGTCCTGGAACGGGGCGCGCATCCGCTCGTGCTCGGACTCCGGGACCTCGCCGCGGAACACCAGGGTCTCGGTGCCGCGGCTGACCGCGGTGTACCGGGTGCGCACGAGCACCTCGCCCGGCCCGGGGTCGGGCACCGGCACCGTCCGGATCTCGCCGTGCCCCGGCGCCGCCAGCCAGAACGCCCGTGCCTCGTACCCCACCGCGCCGTCCCCGATCCCGGCGCCCGGCGCGCCGACGGCCCCGACAGTATCCGGACGTATCGGGCGCCGGCCCGGTGCGCGGAGGTGATCTGAGTGGACCGGCCGTACGTGCTCGCGTCGGTCGCGATGTCGCTGGACGGCTACATCGACGACGCCGGCCCGGACACCCTGGTGCTCTCCGACGCCGACGACCTGGACCGCGTGGACGCCGTGCGCGCCGGGGTCGACGCGATCCTCGTCGGCGCGGGCACCGTCCGCGCCGACGACCCGCGGCTGCTGGTGCGCTGCGCCGGGCGCCGCGCCGCCCGGGTCGCCGACGGCCGGTCGTCGTCGCCGCGGCGGGTCGTGCTGACCACCGGGGCGTCGCTGGACCCGTCGGCGCGGGTGTTCGCGGGCGGGGAGGCGCCGCTGGTGTTCACCGCCGGAGCGGCTGCGCCCGCGCTGCGCGAGCGGCTCGGCGACGCCGCCGAGGTCGTCGCCGCGGGGGACCCCCCGGACCCGCGCGCGGTGCTCGACGACCTGGCCGCCCGCGGCGTGCGGCGGCTGCTGGTCGAAGGGGGCGGCGCCGTGCACACCGCGTTCCTCACCGCCGGGCTGGTCGACGAGCTGCACGTGGTCGTCGCGCCGTTCTTCGTCGGCGACGCCCGGGCCCCGCGCTTCGTGCGCGACGGCCGGTTCCCGCAGTGCCCGCAGCGCGGCATGGCGCTGATCGAGGCCCGCGCGATGGGCGACCTGGTGCTGCTGCGCTACCGCGCGTCCTGAGCCGCCGGTCAGGAGAACGCGGCCAGGAACCGGTCACGGAACCCGGCCATCGGCCACGGCGGCGCGTCCGGCGGCGGGAGCAGCCCGGGCGTCCAGCCCCAGCCGTCGATGCGGTCCAGCACCCCGGCGTCGCGGGTGATCACCGAGACCGGGACGTCGGAGCCGGCGCCGGGCCCGGACACCGTCGCGCCGGGCTCGTGGTCGCCCAGCAGCAGGACGACGAGGTCCCGGTCGCCCTCCGGGCGGTCGGCGATCCAGCCGGTGGCGCTGCGCAGCGCGTACTCCAGCGAGGTGAGGTAGTCCGCGCGCAGCGTCGCCCGGTCCAGGGAGAAGATCGTGTCGTAGGCCTGCTGGCCGCCGGCGTACGGGCCGTAGACGGCGCCGTCGCCGATCCGGGCCGGGTCGAGCAGCGGCGGCACCGGCGACCACGGCGCGTGGCTGGAGGTCAGGACCACGGTGCCGAGCAGGGGGCCCCGACCGGGGCGGTCGAGCTCGAGCCGGGAGAACGCGTCGAGGGTGTACTGGTCGGGCATCGGGGACCAGCTGAACGGCGGGCCCGCGTAGCCGAGGTCGTCGCCGGCGTACACCCGCTGGTGGCCGAAGAACGCGGCCTCGGGCCACTCCCGCGTCGTCGCCGGGGTGACCACGGCGGTCTCCCACCCGGCGTCGCGGAACGCGCGCGGCAGGGTCAGCCGGTCCGACGCGGTGAGCCGGTCGTGCGCGCCCTGGTCGGCGATCGACAGCCCGGAGAACAGCGTCGCGTGGGCGAGCCAGCTGCCGCCGCCGTTGACCGGTGCGGTGAGCACGCCGCTGCGCGCGCCGTACCCGGCCGCGGCGAGCCGGGCGTCGGCCCCGGCGAGCACCGGCCGGATCCGCGGCGCCATCTCCGGGGCGTGCTGGGCGTTGCGGCCGTAGCTCTCCACGAAGACGACGACGACGTCCGTGCCGTCGAGCGCCGTGAGCAGCGACTCCGGAGGGCGGCCGGCCCATGCGTCGCGGGCCAGGGACTCGGTGAGCTCCCGGCGCTCGGCCAGCGTGCGCGGGACCTGCTGGGCGCGGTGGGCGACCTCGGCGACGCCGTCGGCGGCGGCCACCGGCACCCCGGGGACGAACCGGGCGTCGGCGAGGGGGCCCACCAGCAGCCAGGCCGCGGCCAGCAGCGCGGCGGTCCCGACGGTGGCCCGCCGGTGCCGGGCCGCGAGCCGCCCGAGCCGGGCCGCCGCGGCCGCCGTCGCCACGACCAGCCCCACCGCGACGACGGCGGCGAGCACGGCGACCGCGGTCCCGGCCGCGCCGGCGGTGCCCTGCAGGAAGTCGTGCGCGTTGCCCAGCAGCGACCAGTCGGACACGGCGTCGAACCGGCGCCCCTGGAAGGTGAGGAAGCCGATGTCGGCGAGCTTGAGCAGTCCGAGCGCGGCGAGCAGCGTCCCGGCGAGGGCGGCGGCGACCCGCCGGGCCCGCCCGGGCAGCAGTGCGAGCACCGCCGCGCCGAGGACGGCCTCGATCGGCAGCCGCAGCAGCCCGGCCGGGCGGAGGGCGGCCGGGTCGGCGGGCAGCACCAGGACCCCGCCGACGAGCGCGGCGCACAGCGCGGTGAGCAGCGCGGCCCCGGCCCGGCGGCCGTGGAACGCGTGTCGGTCGCTCGCCCGCCACAGCTGCACCACCGACACCCCGAACGACCACACCAGAGCGGCCAGCGCGACCCCGACCGCGATGAGCGCGACGACGGCGGGCAGCACCCCGGCCGCGGTCACGACCAGCACGATCCCCTGCAGCGCGGCGACGACCTTCGCCGAGTAGCGCGGCGGCAGGGCGCCGCGCAGCCACGGCGCGACCCGCCCGGCCGCGACGAAGGCGTAGCGCAGCAGGCCCAGCGCGGTGACCCACCAGTGCCCGGTCGTCGCGGCGACGTGGACCGACAGCACCATCAGCAGGAACGCGTCGGTCTCCATGTCGAACCGGGCGCCCAGCGCGGTCGCCGTGCCGGTGCGGCGCGCGACCGGGCCGTCGACGCCGTCGAGGGCGAGCGCGACGGCGGTGAGCGCGACCAGCGCGACGGTCCCGGCGCCGTCCAGGCCGACCAGGGCGACGACGGCCACGGCGAGCGCGCCGCGGGCCAGCGTGACCACCCCGGCCGGGCCGAGGGTGCGCTCCCCGGCGCGGCGCGCGGCCCGCAGCAGCAGCGCCGCGGCGACGACGCCGGTGACGGCCGCGGCGGTGACCCGCAGGGCGCCCGCCCCGGTCGTCGGCACCAGAGCGGCGAGGACGGCGGCGAGCAGCGCCGCGCCCGCCGCGACCTGCGGGGCGACGGGGGCGGTGGCGGCGGTGCCGCGGGACGGGCGGAACATCAGGCGTCCCAGCATGCCCGACCTGTCCGGTGATCTTCCCCGGGTGGTGGGTCAGTCCGGCAGGTGGCGGGCGTAGACGTCCCCCGAGCGGCCCAGCGGGCGGCGCCGGTCGAGCAGGGCGCGCAGCGCGGCGGCGTCCACCCAGCGGTCCCCGGCCGAGACGTCCCAGGTCATCGTCTCGACGGGGGAGTAGCGGTAGACGTACCGGCCCAGGGCCTCGATGCGGGCGAGCGACTCCAGGGTGGCGTCGTGCGCGGCGGGCAGGTACTCCACCGAGAGCGCGGGCAACGGGCGGGACAGGCCGTCGAGGACGTCGGCCTCGAAGCCCTCGACGTCGATCTTGCAGAAGGCCGGGACGCCGTGCTCGGCGATGAGCGCGTCGAGCGTGCCGACCGGCACCTCGATCGAGGAGTCCCAGGTCACCCGGGCGAACCCGGCGTCGTCGGCGACGGTGTCGCGCCAGCGCTGCGACAGCGTCGAGACGGTGGGGGTGGCGCGGGAGACCCCGAGCCGGGCGGTGCCCGCCGCGGCGCCGAGCGCGAGGGGCAGGACGGTCACGGCGTCGTCGCGGCCGAAGAACAGCCGCAGCAGCCGGGTGAAGTCCGGCTGCGGCTCGACGGCGACCACCCGCGCGCCCAGGGCCCGCCAGGCACGCACCCGGTTGCCGGCGTGCGCGCCGACGTCGAAGGCGAGGTCGCCGGGGCGCAGGAACGCGGAGTAGAAGCGGCGCATCCGGCGTTGCCGTCCCGGGATCCCGTGGTAGGTCGCGAGGGAGCGGGCGATGCCGGAGGCACGGGTGAGCACACCCCGAGCGTAGTGGACGAACGGGGAGGAACCGGACTCCGCGTCAGGGGGTGGCCGGGCTGCGGTCGGCGGTCTCCACGACCCCGGCCAGCAGCGTCCGCTCGGTCACAGCGACGATCTCCTGCCGCGCGAGCCTGCCGTCGTGGGCGGCGAGCACGGCCCGGGTCAGCAGGGCGTAGAGCGCATCGGTCATCCACGTCGCGGACTGGGTCACGCAGAAGACCCCGCTGCGCTGCCCGCGCCGGAACAGCTCGACGAGCAGGGTGTCCATCTCGGCGTAGCGGGCCAGCACCTCGTCGCTGGACTGGATGCGCTCGGCGAGCACCCACAGGTCCACCGACGGCAGCAGGCCGACGATGACCCGGCGCACCGCCTCGATCGGGTCGTCCTCGTCGGTCCGGGCCTCCCGGATCGCGGCGATCCCGCGCTCCACGCCCATCTCGCTGAGCTCGGAGAGCAGGGCCTCCCGGCCGTCGACGAGCCGGTGCAGGGTCGCCCGGCTGATGCCGGCGCCGGTCGCGATCTCCGACATCGACGCGGCCGGGTTCTGCACGAGCACGGTCGCGGCCGCGAGGAGCACGTCGTTCCGCTCGATGGCCACGCCGGAGACGGTAGACCTCCCTGCGTCAGACCATCGCAGCCGTGCCGACCTGCGGATTCGCGCCGAAGAAGCGGACCATCGCGTCGACGTGGCCGGAGAACGGCGGGCAGTGGACGCCGAGCCCGTCGAGCATCGCGGTCGTCGCGTCGGTGTCGTAGTGCGACGGGTGGGTCAGGTACTCCAGCGTGCTGGACGGGACCTGGAACAGCCGTCCGACGCCGGGTACGTGGTCGATGGAGAACGCGGCGAGCCCGACCGGCATCGGCACCACGCGCAGCCGGGTGCCGAGCCGGTCGGCGAAGACCTCGCACATCTCGGTCACCGTCGGCGGGGCCGGCTGGGCCAGGGCGAAGGTCCGGTTCACCGCCGGGCCGTGCCCGGCGAGCGCGGCGATGCCGTCGACGACGTAGTCGGAGGGGACGAGGTTGAACCGCGTGCGCGCGGCGGCGCGGGGGAGTGGCACGAACGCCGTCCGGCCCTGCCGGGCCAGCAGCTGGAGCAGGTAGTAGGGGCCGTCGAACTTCTGCGTCGCCCCGGTGACCGAGTCCCCGACGACGACCGACGGCCGGTAGACCGACACCGGCAGCCCGGCGTCGCGGGCCTTCGCCACGACCCGCTCGGCCTCGTGCTTGGTGTGGTCGTAGTGGTTGGCGAAGGGCTGGCCGAGCTCCAGGTCGGTCTCGGAGAAGATGCCGTCGTAGCGGCCCGAGACGTAGCAGGTCGACACGTACTGCAGCCGGACCAGCTGCGACGCGGCCTCGGCGAACCGCACGACGTGCCGGGTGCCCTCGACGTTCACCCGCCAGGCGACGTCCGCCGGCACCGAGAGGTCGTAGACCGCGGCCAGGTGGAAGATCTCCAGCGGTCCGCCGAGCAGGCGCTCGCGCTCCGCGGGCTCCAGCCCCAGCCCGTCGACGGTGATGTCCCCGACGACGAGGTCGGTGCGCCCGGCGATCTCCGGCGCGTCGCGCTCGATCCGGGCCAGCGTCGTGCGGGCCTGGTCGAGGAACTTGGCCTGCACCAGTGCGACCGCGCGCGCGTCGGGTGCGCGGCGCAGCGTCCGCGGCAGCAGGGCCGACCCGAGGAAACCGGGGAACCCGGTGAACAGCACGACACCCACGGGTGCACCGCCTCTCACGCGGCGTCCGTGCCGCATCGTCGCTCGTCGGGACGGTATCCGGTACCGGTCGTACCGTGCGGGCGGGTGTGACCTAGATCAGCGTCGACGCGTGGTCGGGCACGTCGCGCTGCACCTCGCGCGGCGGGCGCTCGTAGCCCGTCGACGGCTTCCGGTCCGGCAGCGTCAGCACCTGCCGCGCCACCGGCTCCCAGGGGATCGATCCGAGCAGGTGGTGGATCATGTTGATCCGCGCGTTGCGCTTCTGCTCGGCCTCGACGATCCACCACGGCGCGTGCTCGGTGTCGGTGTGGATCAGCATGTCGTCGCGGGCGCGGGAGTAGTCGTCCCAGCGGGTCATCGACTCGAGGTCCATCGGCGAGAGCTTCCACTGCTTGAGCGGGTTCTCCAGCCGCTCGGCGAAGCGCCGCGCCTGCTCCTCGGCACTGACCGAGAACCAGTACTTGCGCAGGTGGATGCCGTCCTCGACGAGCATGTCCTCGAACACCGGCGCCTGGCGCAGGAAGCGGCGGTACTCGGTCTCGGTGCAGAACCCCATCACCCGCTCGACGCCGGCGCGGTTGTACCAGGACCGGTCCATCAGCACGATCTCGCCGGCGGCGGGCAGCTGCTCGACGTAGCGCTGGAAGTACCACTGCCCCTTCTGGCGCTCGGTGGGCGCGGGCAGTGCGACGATCCGGGTGAACCGCGGGTTGAGGTACTGGGTGACCCGCTGGATCGCCCCGCCCTTGCCGGCGGCGTCGCGTCCCTCGAAGACCACGACGACCCGTGCGCCCGACGCCCGGACCCACTCCTGCATCTGCAGCAGCTCGCCCTGGAGGCGGAGCAGCTCGGCGTCGTAGACCTTGCGCGGCAGCTTCGGGGTGCTCACCGGCACAGCCAACCAGACTGCGGGGTGGCGCGGCGGCCCTCCCGCACCCCCGGCGCCGGCCCGTGACACGGCGAACACTGTGCACGGCTTATTTACTCGTCTAGCGTGTTTATTTGCGACGACGACGCCGCCTCCCCTGTCCCACCACTCCCTCGGAGGAGGGTCCCGATGCGTGCCGTCACCACCCGTCCCGCCTTCGCGCTCGCCGCACTGGCGGTCGGCGCCTTCGCCATCGGCACCGGCGAGTTCGTGATCATGGGTCTGCTGCCCGACGTCGCGGGCGGGCTCGCCGTCGACATCCCCGACGCGGGCCGGCTGATCTCGGCGTACGCGATCGGCGTCGTCGTGGGGGCCCCGCTGCTGGTCGCGGCGGCGAACCGGTTCCCGCGCAAGCACGTCCTCATCGCACTCATGGCCGGCTACGCCGCGTTCAACGTGCTGTCCGCGGTCGTACCCGGCTACCTGCCGGTGCTCGCCGCCCGGTTCCTCGCCGGTCTGCCGCACGGCGCCTTCTTCGGGATCGGCGCCGTCGTCGCGGGCGGGCTCGTGAGCGCCGACCGCCGGGCCCGGGCGATGGCGACGATGTTCGCCGGGCTGACCCTGGCCAACGTCGCGGGCGTCCCGGTGGGGACCCTGCTCGGCCAGCAGCTCGGGTGGCGCCCGGTGTTCGGCGTCGTGGGGGTGATCGCCGCGGTCGCCGCGGTGGCCGTCGCCGCCTGTGTCCCCGACGTCCGCGACGCCACCCCGGTGCGCCTGCGCGCCGAGCTGCGCGCCCTCACGAACCGTCCGGTGTGGACGGCGCTGCTGGTCGCGACCGTCGGCGGGGCCGCGCTGTTCAGCACCTACAGCTACATCACCCCGATGCTGGTCGAGGTCGCCGGGTTCACCCCGGCCGAGGTGACGCTCCTGCTCGCGCTGTTCGGCGTCGGCATGACCGTCGGGAACCTGGTCGGCGCCCGTCTCGCCGACATCGCGACCATGCCGACGATCTACGGCGCACTCGTCGCCGACGCCGTCGTCGCGCTGCTGTTCGTGCCCGCCCTGCAGAACCAGGCGACCGCGGTCGTCGCCCTGTTCACCTTCGCCGTGACGACGTTCGCGCTGGTCCCGGCGGTGCAGCTGCGGATCGTCAGCGGCGCCGGTGACGCGCCGAACCTGGCCTCGGCGGCCAACCAGGCCGCGTTCAACGTCGCCAACGCGATCGGGGCGGCCCTCGGCGGCACGGTGATCGCGGCCGGCTTCGGCTACGCCTCGCCGAACGTCGTCGCGGCCGGCCTGGCCGTGGTCGGGCTGGTCATCGCGGTGCTGGCCGGTTGCGGGGACCGGACCGCCGCGTCCCGGGAGCGCGAGGTCGCCGCGGCGGTCTGAGGAGGTTCAGTACCCCGCGCGACGCAGCGCGTCGCCGAACACCTCGGTGATGGCCGCGTAGCCGCGGTCGTTGGGGTGGAACCGGTCGGAGGCGAGCTTGCCGCGCCAGTGCCGGGTCCGCGGGTCCCGCAGCTCGGCCAGCACCAGCCCGCGGCGCCGCACGGCGTCGTCGATCAGGCCGTTGACCTGCACCGCCGCGGCGAAGGTGCCCGGCTGGTTGCCGACGACCGTGCCGCGCGGGAGCCGGTCGAGCAGGGCCGCGTAGCGGTTCCCGACGCCCTCCTGGTGCCTGGGCTGCATCAGGTCGTTCGACCCGACCAGGCACAGCAGCAGGTCCGGGCGCAGCCGCAGCGCCGCCGGGAGCTGCGCGTCGAGGACGTCGTCCACGCGGGCGCCGTACTGGGACAGGTTGACCGTCCGCCAGCCCGGCAGCAGCGGGACCAGCTGCCCGAACCAGCCGTACTCCGGGGCCGACGCACCGACGCCCTGGGCCATCGAGTCGCCCAGCGCGACGCACAGCGGCCCGCTCCGGGCGAGCTCGGCGCGGTTGCGCCGCTCCCAGTACGCGGCGTAGGGCTCGATCTGCTGCTGCACCCGGCGGATCGCGGGCACGAACCGGGACACCGCGGTGATCACCCGGCCCGGCGGGCGACCGGTCCGGTTGGAGAAGCCGAGATCGCCCGCATCCGTCACGCCGCCAGTGAAGCAGAGGTCGGAGGTGCGCCGTCGTTCCGCGGGGAGCGGACCTGCGGAGATCGTCCTACCGTGGGTCGCATGACGACCGTGGCGCTGCTGGGAACCGGGATCATGGGTGCCGGGATGGGGCACAACATCCTCGCGGCCGGACTGGACCTGCGGGTCTGGAACCGGACCGCGGCGAAGGCGCAGCCGCTCGCGGACGCGGGCGCGGCCCTGCACACCGACCCGGCCGACGCCGTCCGCGGTGCCGACGTGGTCGTGACGATGCTGGGCGACGCCGACGACGTCACCGCCGTCCTGGAGCAGGCCGCCGACGGTCTCGCGGCGGGCCAGGTGTGGCTGCAGACCACCACCGTCGGCGTCGGGCCGTTCGACGGGCTCCGCGCGATCGCCGGGCGCCACGGCCTGACTCTGCTCGACGCGCCGGTGCTCGGCACCCGCGCGCCCGCCGAGTCCGGGCAGCTCGTCGTGTTCGTCGCCGGCGACCCCGCGGCACGCCCGGCCGTCGACCCGGTGCTCGACGCCGTCGGCCGGCAGACCGTCTGGGTCGCCGAGGACAACACGACCGCGCAGGCGAGCCGGCTCAAGCTCGTCGCCAACAGCTGGGTGCTGGCGATCACCGCCGCGACAGGGGAGTCCGTCGCGCTGGCCCAGGGTCTCGGGGTGGACCCGCAGGCGTTCCTCGACGCCGTCGCCGGCGGTCCGCTGGACCTGCCCTACCTGCAGAACAAGGCGAAGGCGATCCTCGACGACGACTTCACGCCCAGCTTCACCGTCGACAACGCGGCCAAGGACGCGGGGCTGATCGTCGCCGCCGCGGAGGCCGCGGGGACCCGGCTCGACGTCGCGCCCGCGGTGCGGGACCGGCTGCGGCGGGCGTCGGAGCGCGGGCACGGCGGCGACGACATGGCGGCCGCGTACAAGGCGTCCTGATCACCGGGCCCTGATCACCATCCGCTGATCAGGGCCTGCTCAGGTTCCTCTCAGAGCCGTCGGCGAGACTGGCGCCCATGCGCATTCTGGTGGTCGACGACGACAAGGCGGTCCGGGACTCGCTGCGTCGTTCGCTGGCCTTCAACGGCTACCAGGTCGACCTCGCCGAGGACGGCCAGGTCGCGCTGGACAAGATGCTCACCGAGCGGCCGGACGCGCTGGTCCTGGACGTGATGATGCCGCGCGTCGACGGGCTGGAGGTGTGCCGGCGGCTGCGCAGCGCCGGTGACGCGCTCCCGATCCTCGTGCTCACCGCCCGCGACGCGGTGTCCGACCGGGTCGCCGGGCTCGACGCCGGCGCCGACGACTACCTGCCCAAGCCGTTCGCGCTGGAGGAGCTGCTCGCCCGGCTCCGCGCGCTGCTGCGCCGCCGCACCCCCGACGCGGACGACGACGCGGGCACCAGCCCCGCACTCACCTTCGGCGACCTGTCATTGGACCCCGACACCCGCGAGGTGTCCCGCGGCGGACGGCCGATCAGCCTCACCCGCACCGAGTTCTCCCTGCTGGAGCTGCTGCTCGCGCACCCGCGCCGGGTCCTGACCCGCGCCCAGATCCTCGAGCAGGTGTGGGGCTACGACTTCCCGACCAGCGGCAACGCCCTGGAGGTCTACGTCGGCTACCTGCGCCGCAAGACCGAGGCCGAGGGCGAGCCGCGGCTCATCCACACCGTGCGCGGCGTCGGCTACGTCCTGCGGGACACCCCGCCGTGACCCAGCCGCTCCCGCCCGACGAGGAGCGGGCCGAGCGCTGGTGGCGCCGCGGGCCCGCGGCCGAGCCGGACCGCGAGCGGTTCACGCTGCGCGCCCGGATCGGGGTGCTCGCCGCACTCGTCGCCGCCGCGATGGTGCTGCTCGTGTCCGCCGCCGCGTTCCTCGTCGTGCGCCAGAACCTCACCAGCTCGCTGGACGAGACGCTGCGCCAGCGCGCCTACGCCGCGGCGCAGAGCGACCTGATCGACCCGCGGCTGCTCGCCGCGCTCCCGCCCGACGTGCTCGGCGCGGCCGACCTGCACATCGCGCTCGTCTACTCCTCGGGCATCGCGACCTCCGCGGACGAGTCGTCGCGGCCGCCGCTGGGGGACCCGGAGATCGAGGTCGCCCAGGGCGGGCCGACCCAGCCGGGGCGCACCGCGGAACTCGACGGCGTGCCGTACCGGATCGTCGCCGTCCGGGCCGGGGACGGCCGCGCGCTGGTGCTGGCGCAGCGGCTCGACACGATGACCCGGGTGGTGACCCGGATGGGCACCGCGCTGCCGATCGTCGGGCTCGGCGGGGTCGTGCTGGCCGCGCTCGCCGGGGTCGCGGTCGCCCGGACCGGGCTGCGGCCGGTGCTGCGGCTGACCGCGGCGACCGAACGCGTCGCCAAGACCGGTGACCTGCGCCCGATCCCGATCTCCGGGTCCGACGAGCTCGCCCGGCTCACCCAGTCGTTCAACACGATGCTCGGCGCGCTGGCCGCGTCGCGCGAACAGCAGCGCCGGCTCGTCGCCGACGCCGGGCACGAGCTGCGCACCCCGCTGACCTCGCTGCGCACCAACCTGGAGCTGCTCGCCTCCGCCGACCGTCCGGACACCCCCGACCTGCCCGCCCAGGACCGCACCGAGCTGCTCGACGACGTCCGCGCCCAGGTCGAGGAGCTGTCCCATCTCGTCGGGGACCTCGTCGAGCTCGCCCGCGACGACGCCCCGACCATGACCAGCGAGGCCCTGGAGCTCACCGAGATCGTCGACCGCGCCCTGGACCGGGTGAAGCGGCGCGCGGGTGAGGTCGAGTTCGACGTCCACCGCACCCCGTGGATCCTCGACGGCGACGCCAGCGCGCTCGAACGGGCCGTGCTCAACCTGCTCGACAACGCCGTGAAGTGGAGCCCGCCCGGCGGCACGGTGCGGCTGTCGATGGTGCCGATCTCGCCGGAGTGGCTGGTCGTCGAGGTGGCGGACGCGGGTGACGGGATCGCCGCGGAGGACCTGCCGCACGTGTTCGACCGCTTCTACCGGGCCGACACCTCGCGCACCATGCCCGGCTCCGGGCTGGGGCTGTCGATCGTCGCGCAGGCGGCGGCGCGGCACGGGGGGGAGGTGCGGGCCGGGCGCGCCCCGGAGGGCGGCGCGCTGCTCTCGATGGCCCTGCCGGGCCGGTACGTGGCGGAGCCGGACAGCCCATAGCCTGGTGTGACACGACGTGACACAGCGGTGACACGACGGACGGAGACGACGGACGGTGGACGCATGACCCAGGACAACCCGCCCGACGAGCCGACCCGCACCGGAGCGGGGACGTCCGGCGGGGCCTCCGGGGGCGGGGCCGACCGAGACGGCGGGACCCCCGCCACCGCGGGACCGGCCGGGTCCACCGACGACGCCCGGGAGCCGCGGCCGGCGGACGGCGCGGGTTCCTCCGACGGGGCGTCCTCGTCGGCCGGGTCGTCCGTGCCGGGGTCCACGGCCGACGGGGCCACCGCCGGTCCGGACGGCGGCCCGGCCTCCGGGGGCGGTACGGGTGGGTCGGCCGGCCGGGGGGAGTCCTCCCCGGACACGGCGGGCACCGGCGCACCGGGCCCGGACCGCGACACCGCCGTCGACGCCGCCACCGACGCCGCCGCCACCGACGCCGCCACCGACGACGCCGCCACCGACGCCGCTGCCACCGCCGCCGCCGCCACCGACGCCGCCGCCACCGACGCCGCCGCCGCCACCGACGCGGCCGCCGCCACCGACGCGGCCCCGCACCACGACCACGGCCCCGACACCGAGGCCGTCTCCACCCAGGACCCGCCCACCGACCGCTGGGCCGTACCCGCCAACCCGTGGGCCCGCCCCGGCTCCACCGCCGCCGACGCGCCCGTCGGGGGCTCCGACGGCGCCGCGCCCGACCCGGACGCCCCGACCGTCACGGCGACGGCGGACGGCACCCGGGAGGTTCCGGCGCACCAGGACGAGACCGGCGGGGCCGCCGCCCCCGGCGAGCCCGCCCCGCCCCCGTGGGCGGCCGGCGCGCCGCCCGCACCGCGGCGTCCGCCCGGCCGCGGCCGCCGGGGTGTCGTCCTGGTCGCGGCCGGTCTGCTCGTCGCGCTGGTCGCGGGCGCCCTCGGCGGACTGATCGGCGCGCGCCTCGCGGGCGGGTCCGGCGGCACGGCGCCGTCCGGCTCGGTCGAGGCCGTCGCCGAGAAGGTCCTGCCCGCCGTCGTGCAGATCCGCGTCGACGGCGGCGCGGGCAACGTCGGCGACCGCGGCGAGGGGTCCGGCATGATCGTCGGTGACGACGGCCTGATCCTCACCAACAACCACGTCGTCGCCCCGGCGGCCCAGGGCGGCACGCTGCGGGTGGTCCTGCAGGACGGCCGCACCGCCATCGGGACGATCGTCGGGCAGGACCCGCAGTCCGACATCGCACTCGTGCGCACCGACCTGCCGGGCCTCAGCACGGTCGAGCTCGGCGACTCCGACCGCGTCCGGGTCGGTCAGCAGGTCACCGCGTTCGGGTCGCCGCTCGGGCTCGGTGGGTCGGTCACCACCGGCATCGTCTCGGCCGTCGACCGGGCCGTCGGCATCCCCGCCGAGTCGGGCGCGCCCGGGTCGAGCGACACCGTGCTGAACGCGATCCAGACCGACGCCGCGATCAACCCCGGCAACTCCGGGGGCCCGCTGGTGGACTCCGACGGCCGGGTCGTCGGCATCAACTCCGCCATCGCGACGGCCGGGCCGGGCGGCGGCTCGATCGGCGTCGGCTTCTCCATCCCGATCAACCAGGCCCGCCGGATCGCCGACCAGCTGCGCGGCGGCGGCAAGGCCACGCACGCCGTGCTCGGCGTGACCGTCGGCAACGACCCGCAGCTGCGCGGCGCGGTGATCCAGGAGGTCACGCCGGACGGCGCGGCCGCGAAGGCCGGGCTGCGCCTGCAGGAGATCGTCGCCCGGCTCGGCGACCAGCGGATCACCACCGGCACCGACCTGCAGGCCGCGGTGCGGTCGCAGCCGCCGGGCAGCGTCGTCCAGCTGGAGGTCGTCGACGGCGGCGGGGCGACCCGGACCGTCGAGGTGACACTGGGCGAGCAGTGACGGTGCGCCCGGGTGCACGCCGTCCGACCGGACGGGGCCGGGTGGGTGGCGCACATGGCACGTCGTTGACGAGTGAAGAACCGGCGTGATGGGGTGTCCCCGTATTCGGTGGTGCCCCACCGAATACGCCCGGAGCGTCGTGTCGGTGCCGGTCCCCCCTCCCCGCACCGGCACGGCCTCCCCGGGGCCGCGCCCCGGCCGACGCTAGGGTGGCCGCCATGGAGATGTCGGGTCCGCAGATCGGCCGTGCCCTCGTGGTGATCGTCGACGACCGGGTCAGTGCCGGCGAGCGCTCCGACGGCACCGGGCCGCTGGTCACCGAGCTGCTGGAGGAGGCCCACTTCCTCGTCGACGGCGTGGTCTCGGCTCCCGGCGACGTGGTGGCCATCCGCAGCGCGCTGAACACCGCCGTGATCGGCGGCGTCGACCTGGTGGTGACCGTCGGTGGCACGGGCGTGTCGCCCCGCGACGTCACCCCGGACGCCACCACCGGTGTCCTCGACCGCCCGGTGCCGGGGATCGCCGAGGCCATCCGCGCCTCCGGCCTCGCCGCCGGTGCGGTCGACGCCGGGGTGTCCCGCGGGGTCGTCGGCGTCTCCGGCAGCACGCTGGTGGTCAACCTGGCCGCGTCCCGCGCGGCCGTCCGCGACGGCATGGCGACGCTGACCCCGCTCGTCCCGCACGTCATCTCGGAGCTGTCCGGCCTCGACGACTGACCGGTCCCACGGCCGGTCGCACCACCGGTCGCACGACGGAGAACGGGCCCCGGCGGAAGCCGGGGCCCGTCCGTCGTGTGCGGGTCAGTTCGCCGGGGGCACCGGCGGGATGCCGCCGTCGTCCTTGCGCACCGGGGGCACCGGCGGCACCGCGGGCGGCTGCTGCGACGCGGCCGGGTTGCCCTGCGGCTTCAGCGCGTCGCCCCCGGGCGGGGTGGGCGGCACCGGCGGGACGGAGCCGCCGTGGGTGCCGGCGCCCGGAGCGGCCGGGTCGGTGTGCCCGAGGGCGCCCTCGACCTTGCCCTTCACCCCGTCGATCTGCTCCGAGTACTTGCCGCCGGTGGCCTGGTCGACCTTCGCAGCGGCCTTCTCGACGAGCGGGCCCGCCTTCTCCTTGGCCTTCTCCAGGTGCGGGCCGGCCTGCTCGATCGCCCTGTCCAGGTGCGGCTTCGCCTTCTCGATCGCGTTCTCGGCCGCCTCGCGTGCCTTGTCCAGGAACCCCATGAGTGGTCCACCTCTCCTGTCGTCGCCCGGGTACCCGGGCGGATGCGTACGGCTGACCCCATGGTGTCACCCGGACGCGTCGTCGTGGGGCGTCGTGAGCCCGGCACGGCACGGTGACGCGGGATCGGTGTCCACCCGTCGTGCCCGGGCACGGCACCATGGAGCCATGAGCGAGCCCGCGGACCGGATGCGCCGACGGATCGAGGAGATCTTCGGCGACGACCCCTCGACCAGCGCCGACGAGCGGGCCGACCACGGCGCCGCCGACGAGCGCGACACCCCGGACCCCGACCGCTGGTTCACCGAGAACCGCCCCCCGCACCACGGCGGCTGACCGGCCGGGCGCCCGGGGACCGGGCCTGCTCACCGCAGGGTCACCGTCACCTCCCCGGCCAGCGTCGCCGCGGCCACCGCGGTCGCCTCCGCCTCGGGCAGCGCGACCAGCACCAGCGGCCCCGGGTCCGCCCGCGCCCCGGCGGCACCGGGTGCGGGCGGCAGCACCGCCACCACCCCGGCCCGGGCGGCCAGCACACGCGCGCCGTCCGGGCCGCCCGCCACGACGTCCACCCGGGAGCCGGGGGACAGCAGCGCCGCCACCGCCGGGTCGGCCGGACGCAGCGGCACCGCCGAGGCACCCGGCCCGCCGGTGACGACGGCGAGCGCGGACCCGACCAGCCGCAGCTCGCCGATCGGCTCGCCCGCGGTCGCCGGGCCGGCGAGCAGCCGCCCGGCCACGGCGGCGGGCGCGGTCAGGGCGCCGGCGGGGGCGAGGGCGGGCGGCCAGGCGGCCACGACGACGTCGGCCGGGCCCAGCGCCGTGCCGGGGGCGAGGTCACGGGCCGCGACGAGCACCGGGACCCGCTCGTCACCCGCGGCGGGGAGCAGCGCCACCACCACGGCCGCGACCGCGAGGGCGGCGGCCAGCACCCGGCGGGCCAGCAGCACCCGTGACCAGGAGGGCCGCCGCAGCCATCGGTCCCACGGGCGGTCCGCCCGTTGTGTCTGCTCCGCCATGGCAGCCCTCCGCCGTCGTCGTGGTCTCGACGCTAGGGCGGGACACGGCCGTCGACGGGCCGTTCCACCGGCCTGTGGACAACTCGGCCGGTTGTGGACGGATCAGGAGGCGGCGGCCTTCGAGGACGACGTGCTGGACGAGCTCGACGAGGTGCTCGACGACGAGGAGTCCGAGGAGGACGAGGAGCTCGACGAGGACGAGGAGTCCGACGAGGAGTTCGACGCGGAGCTGTCGGACTTCGTCGACTCGGAGGAGGCCCCCGACCCGCTGCTCACCGAGCCGGAGCGGGAGTCGGTGCGGTAGAAGCCGCTGCCCTTGAACACGATGCCCACCGAGGAGAAGACCTTGCGCAGCTTCCCGCCGCAGTTCGGGCAGGTGCTGAGGGCGTCGTCGGAGAACGACTGCACCGCCTCGAAGCGGTGGTCACACGCGGTGCATGCGTACTGGTAGGTCGGCACAACATCCTCCGGACGAACTGGGGCGGTGCCCGCCCGCGGGCTGGCACTCGGCGAGAGCGAGTGCCAGCATACTCCGAGGCGACGGTCGCTCCGACCCGTCCACACGGTCAGGGCGAGAGATGCACCACCCCGTCCCGGGGGAGGACGACCGCCCCCACCGCGACGTCGTGGTCCTCGGCCGGGACGTCGTCGAGCAGCTCGCCGTCGTGCAGCGGGACGACCAGCAGGGCGCCGGGCGCGGCGAGCGCGAGCGTCCGGTCGTAGAAGCCGCCGCCGCGGCCCAGGCGTCGCCCGCGCCGGTCGACGGCCAGCGCGGGCACCACCACCAGGCCGGCCGACGCGAGCGCGGCGGGCCCGAGCCGGGGACCGGTCGGCTCGACGACCCCCAGCGGCCCGGGGGCAAGGTCGTCCGGGCCTCGGTAGACCGTCCAGTCCAGCGGGCCCGGCGCGTCCGGGACCACCGGGGCGAGGACCTCGTGACCGGCGGCGACCAGCGCGTCGGGCAGCGACGGCACACCCGGTCCCGCACCGCCGGGTTCGGTGCCGATCGGCAGGTAGCAGGCCACCGGGCCGGGTGTCGCGGTGGCGAGCGCGCACAGGTGCTCCGACAGCGCGGCGGTCGTCGCGGCCCGGTCGGCGACCGGGCGCCCGCGACGGGCCGCCAGCAGCGTGCGCCGCAGCGACCGCTTGGCGTCAGCGGCTCGTCCACCCTGATCAGGCGACGATCCACCCCTGTCCTCCGCGCGAGCCGTCACGGCTCCAGGCTAGAGCTGTGGCTAGGCTCGCCGACCATGAGCGTGCAGACGTCCAGCGGCACCGGGGCCTTCCGCACCGCCGTCGTCCCGGCGGCGGGTCTGGGCACCCGGTTCCTGCCGACGACCAAGGCCGTGCCGAAGGAACTGCTCCCCGTCGTCGACACGCCCGGGATCGAGCTGGTCGCCGCGGAGGCCGCCGAGGCCGGGGCAGAGCGGCTGCTGGTCGTGACCTCGCCGGGCAAGGACTCGGTCGCGGCCTACTTCCGCACCGACGACGAGCTGGTGAAGACCCTCGAGGGCCGCGGCAAGGGCGAGCTGGCGGACAAGGTCCGCCGCGCCCCCGGCCTGCTCGAGGTCGACTCGGTGTACCAGTACGAGCCCAAGGGCCTCGGCCACGCCGTCGCCCAGGCCGGCCCGGCACTGGCCGACGACGAGCAGGCCGTCGCCGTCCTGCTGCCCGACGACCTGGTCCTCCCGACCGGGGTCCTCGCCCGCATGGCGCAGGTCCGCGAGGAGCGCGGCGGCAGCGTCCTCTGCGCCTTCGACGTACCGCGCGAGCAGATCTCGGCCTACGGCGTCTTCGAGGTCTCCGACACCGGCGACGACGACGTCAAGCAGGTCCACGGGATGGTCGAGAAGCCCGCCCCGGACGAGGCCCCCTCGACCTTCGCCGCGGCCGGTCGCTACCTGCTCGACCGTGCGATCTTCGACGCGCTGGACCGGATCACCCCCGGGGCGGGCGGTGAGCTGCAGCTGACCGACGCCGTCGCGCTGCTGATCTCCGAGGGGCACCCGGTACACGTCGTCGTGCACCGCGGCGGGCGCCACGACCTGGGCAACCCCGCCGGGTACGCGCGGGCCTACGTCGACTTCATGCTGCAGCACCCGGAGTACGGCGAGGACCTGCGGACCTGGCTGAACGAGCGACTGAAGGACTGAGAGTGCGCACGGTCACCGATCACCTGTCCCGCATCCTGGACGTGGCGGTGCGCCCGGCCCCCGTGCGCGTCGCGATCACCGACGCGCAGGGGCTGCGCAGCGCCGAGGAGGTCGTCGCGGCGCGTCCGCTGCCGGTCTTCGACCAGGCCGCGATCGACGGCTACGCGGTGCGCAGCGTCGACGTGGCCGGGGCGACCGACGCCTCCCCGGTCACCGTCCCGGTGGTGGGCGAGATCGCCGCCGGGTCGCGTCAGCCGCTGCGGCTGCAGCCCGGCCAGGCCGTCCGCGTCGCGGCGGGGGCGCCGCTGCCGACCCTCGCCGACGCCGTCGCACCGCTGGGGTGGACCGACGGCGGCACCGCGCGCCTCACGATCCGCCGCGGCGTGCCGTCGGCCGGCTTCGTGCGCCGGGTGGGGGAGGACGTCCAGTCCGGTGACGTCGCCGTCCGCGAGGGCGACGTCGTCGGCTCGGCCCAGGTCGCGATGCTCGCCGCCGCGGGCCGGGACAAGCTGCTGGTGCACCCGCGGCCGCGGGTCTCGGTCGTCTCGGTCGGCGACGAGCTGGTGGAGGTGAGCCGCTCGGCGTCGTCCGGGCAGGTCGCCGACGTCTGCTCGCACGCCGTGGTCGCCGCCGCCCGCGAGGCGGGCGCGGAGACCAACCGGCCCCGTACCGTCGGCGGCAGCGCCGCGGAGATCCGTGGCGCCGTGGAGGACCTGCTGCCGGCGTCGGAGATCGTCGTGGTCTGCGGCGCGGGCGGTGGGACGACCGCGGCCGAGGCCAAGAGCGGGCTGGCCGACCTCGGTGGCATCGACGACACCCGCGTCGCGATGCACCCCGGTTCCGCGCAGGGCTACGGCCGGCTCGGCCCGGACGCCGTGCCGGTGTTCCTGTTCCCGTCGCACCCGGCGACCGCGCTGGTGCTGTTCGAGGTGTTCGTCCGGCCGCTGATCCGGCTGGCGCTGGGCCAGGAGCCGATGCGGCGCACCTGGACCGCCCGGCTGACCTCCCCGATCGTCTCCCCGGCCGGGCGCCGGTCCTACATCCCGGCGCGGCTGCTGCGCTCCGACGACGGCGGCGAGCTGCTCGCCCAGCCGCTCGGTGTGTCGGGCACCCACCTGCTGGCCGTGCTGTCCGAGGTCAACGCGCTGGCGGTCATCGACGAGGACGTGACCGAGATGACCGTCGGTGAGCACGTCGAGCTGGTTCCCCGCGGGCGGAACTGAGCCGCGTGCCGCCGTCCGCCGTCCCCGAACCGCCCGGCGGTCACCCCGGCTGGCCCGCCGTCCTCGGACCGCTGCGGGTGCGCGGGCACGAGGTGGGGCTGCGCCCGGTGCGGCTGCGCGACGGCGGTGACTGGGCCCGGATCCGGGTGCGCGACGAGCAGTTCCTGCGTCCCTGGGAGCCGACGACCTACGGCGGGTGGTCCCGCCGCAACTCCGGGGTGGAGTGGCCCGGCCGCTGGTGGCTGCTGCGCGGGGCCGCCCGGCGCGGGCTGTCGCTGCCGTTCGCGATCACCGTCGACGGCGCGATGGCCGGCCACGTCATGGTCGGCAACGTCGTGCGGGAGCCGCTGCTGTCGGGCTACGTCGGCTACTGGCTCGACTCGACCCTCGGCGGGCGCGGGATCACCACCGCGGCCGTCGCGCTCGTCCTCGACCACTGTTTCGGCCCGGTGCGGCTGCACCGCGTCGAGGCCACGGTCCGCCCGGAGAACGTGGCCAGCATCGCGGTGCTCGCCCGGCTCGGGCTGCGCCGCGAGGGACTGCTGCAGCGCTACCTCGACGTCGACGGCGCCTGGCGCGACCACTACGCCTACGCGGTGACCGCCGAGGAGGTCCCGCCGGGTGGTTTCGCGGCCCGGCTGGTGCGGGACGGACGCGCCTCGAGGGCCTGACCCTGCGCAGCGTCCACACCTCGTCCGATCACTCACCGGAGTCACACGTGTACCGCACGTCCCTGGTTTCGCACCGTCCGTCCGAGGGACCACGGCGCGTCGCGACCCGGGTGCGGACGTCCGCCCGATTACGGTGATCGGTGGTGGCGCGGATCGGGGCCGTTCCACCGGGTGGACTGCGCCGGTCGGGGGAGGAGGCAGCCGTGCCCAGCTCTCTGATCTTCGTGGGTCTGGTCGTGCTCTGGCTGCTGATCCTCGTTCCGACCGTCGCCCGGCGTCAGCAGGAAGTGGCCCGGCTCAGCCCGGCGCTGCTGTCCGGGCGGGTGCTGGAACGTCCCGCGCGGCATCGACACCCGGAGGTTCTTGTGACACAGCGATCCGGTCCGACCACCGTCGGCGAGCTGGCGGAGGCGCGGGACGACGTCCCCGCTCCCCGCGAGCGCTCCGCGGAGACCGAGCAGTACGCCTACGACGACGTCGAGGACACCGAGATCGACGACGAGGGCCGGATCCGCGGCCCCGGGGGCGCCGACCACGACGACCACGACCTCGTCGACCACGACCTCGTCGACCAGGACAACGACGACGCCGCCGACCCCGACGGGCGGGTCCGGTCGGACCGGGAGCGCGACCCCCGGCCCGACGACGACCACGCGCCCGCCGAGCCCGTCGACGCCGACGACGAGTACGGGACCACCGCCGACGGGCGCGACGACGTCGACGCTGTCGACGAGGAGGGCTGGTCCCGCCCGCCGGCCCGCTACCGCCCCGGCCGCGGGGGGTTCGACCCCGAGGCCGCCGCCGCGGCCGCGCACGCCAAGTACGCCTTCCGCCAGCGCGTCGTCCTCGGTCTGCTGGTCCTGCTGATCGCCGCGGGCGCGGCCGCGCTGCTGGTCTCGACGGTGTTCTGGTGGGTCACCGGTGTCGTCGGCGCGGGGCTGGTCGGCTACCTGACCTACCTGCGCCGCCAGGTCCGCATCGAGGAGGGCATCCGGGCCCGCCGCGCCGCGCGCCTGGCCGGCACCCGGCAGTCCCCGGCCGCCGACGACCCCGAGCTCGACGAGTGGGCCCACCGCGGCCGCGACGCCTCCGCCGAGGAGCGGGCCGACGACGAGATCCGCGCGACCGCCGCCCCCACCACCGCGGGTGCCGACGAGGACGACGACTGGACCGCCGACGACGGCGAGCCCACCCGGGTCCGCGGTACCGGCGAGCCGCTGGGCGTGCTCCCGGCCCGCGGACGCACCGTCGAGGGACCCGTCGGGACCGAGCACGAGTCGTCGCTCCCGCGCCTCGCCGCGGCCCCGCCGCCGCCCGTCCCGGCCGGGACGTCGCTGGTCGACGTGGACGCCGAGGAGGAGCCCGACGAGTTCGACACGGGTACCCCCCACCGGCGTGCGGTGGGCGAATAGGGGTCTGTTAGGGTTCCTCAGGTCAGCCCGCGAGGGCGGGCCTGATCCACCTGGGGCTGTAGCGCAGTTGGTAGCGCGTCTCGTTCGCATCGAGAAGGTCAGGGGTTCGATTCCCCTCAGCTCCACCACCACACGGCCGGACCCGACGGGTCCGGCCGTTCGTCGTTCCGGGTCTACGGTCGCCGCATGGTCGACCGCCTCGTCGAGCGCGGCCGCGTGCCGATGCACACCTCCGCCTCGGACGACGGCCTGTGGTCGCTGCGGATGCACCGGGAAATCGCGAGATCCTCTCGTCAATCGTGACGATCTTCGTGGGGCAGCGCCCGCCCCGCCTGGCTCCCCGTGATCGCGCACCGGATACTCGTCCGGGTGACCGAATCCCCTGACGGTCGTCCCCTCGACTCCCCGGATCTGTTCTGCCGCGACTTCGCCGCGGTGCTCGACGCCCGCGGCGTCTCCGTCCGCGAGGCGGCGGAACGCTCGAACTGGAGCAAGAGCGCGATCGGCAACGCCCGCACCGGGCCCCGCCTGCCCCGCGCCGACCTGGTGACGACGGTGCTCGCCGCCGTGGGCGTTCCCGAGCCGGAGGTGCGGGACTGGGCGCGCCGGCACGCGGCGCTGGCCGCGGCCCCCGCAGCACCCGCGTCGCCGGCCACGGCTCCGGCGAGGCTCTCGGCGACCGTCTCCGCGGACGTCGCGGCACCGGCGACGGGAGCGCCCACGGCCCGGGACGCGACGGAGATCCCGGGAACGGGCGGCGCGGTGCCTCCCGCGGCGGCCGGGGCGACGGAACCGGCGAGCGCGGCCGCCGGGGGGACGGAACCGGCGGGCAGCGCGGCCGCCGGGGCGACGGAACCGACGGGCAGCGCGGCCGTCGGGGGGACGGAACCGGCGGGCGCGGCGGACTCGGGCGGACGCACGGTGCGGGCGGTGGTCGTCGCCGTCCTGGTCACGGCCCTGGTCGCGGGCGGTGTCGGCTGGCTGGCCGCCCGGACCCTCGCTGCGCCGGCCGCGGCGGCGGGGCCGACCGTCGTCACGGTCCAGAACAAGGTCGCGCTCGGCGCGGAGGACCTCGTCGAGGACTCCGGGCCCGCCTACCTGTCGTCGCGGGCGATCGCGTTCTGCGGTTCCCGGGGCTGCAAGGAGGACGGCACCGACGTCGTCAGCGGGGCGATGCTGCCCGCCACCTGCACGGTGGTGGGGGAGCGGATGTGGAACTACAACCTCGACTCTCCCGCCGCGCACAACCCGCACCGCGTCGAGTCCGAGCTCTGGTACCGCGTGACCTGGCCCGACGGGCGCTCCGGCTACCTGTCGGAGGTGTACCTGGAGCCGGGGTCCCGTGGTGGGCTCGGACTCCCGGCCTGCAGTTGATGCCACCCTCACGGCTGAGTGAGAGCCCGACCTCACCTGATGGTCCACGACCGCGCCGGTGAGGGGCGCTGCCGTGAAGGTGGCGACGATGGTGCGGGTACGACCAGGACTTCGTGCCGGGGCTCGGCGTCGTCCCCGTCATGACCCGCTCCTGGTTCGACGCCGACTGGGGCGGCGCGCTGTCCTACGGCGGCCCGGACGCGCTGCTCCACGCGATCAACCAGCTGGAACCGCAGCTCGGCGCCGCGACGACCCGCTGACCGCTCAGGCGGTGTGGGTCAGGGTCGCGGCGACCCCGGTCGCCGCGACCAGCACGAGGACCTCCACCGCCGCCCACGCCAGTACCGGCAGGCGCCCGGCGCGCAGCCGGGCCCGCGTCGCGCCGCCCAGCGCGGCGGCGCAGGCCAGCAGCACGACCTTGGTGAGGACGACCGCGCCGTAGGCCGTCGTGACCAGGTCGGCGGGGGAGGACAGCCGCGCGGTGGCGGCGAGCAGCCCGGTCACCCCCAGCACGACGACGGCGGCGAGCGCGAGCCGGGAGAACCGGGGCACCGCGACGGTGCGCACGTCGGCGTCGCGGGCGGTGACCAGCAGCGCGCCGAGCCCGCCCACCCACAGCAGCGCCGCCGCGACGTGGGCGACGACCGCCGGCACCGCGTACGCCGCGACCGTCGACGCCGCGGTGTGTCCGGTCGCCGCGGGCGCCGCCGCGACGACGACCACCACCAGCGCCAGCACCGCGGGCCCCGGACCGGCACCCGGCCGGGCCGGCCGCGACCCGGCGACGCCGACCAGCGCGAGCACCGCGACCAGCGCCACCAGCTGGCCGGTCCCGGCGCGCGGACCGGTCAGGAACCCCAGCAGGTCCGGGCCGCGCACGTCGGCGAGCCCGCGCCCGGACACGACCGCGCCCCGGACGAACGTCTCGACCAGCAGCACCCCGAGCCACAGCGGCGCGACGGTCGTCAGGACCCGGTCGGCGCCGGGCACCCGGTCGGGGGCGAGCAGCGCGACCAGCGCCGCACCGGCCGCGACGACCGCGGCCAGGTCCGCCGCGGCCCGCACGACGGTCTGGGCCAGGTCGAGGGCGACGCCGTCGGGTCCGATGCCACCGGTGGCCCCGGCGACGACGACCGCGGCCCCCACCAGCACCGCGACCCACCCGACGACCGCGGGTGCGGGCTCGCGGACCGAATCGCGGAGGACACCGTCGCCGGCGGAGGTCCCGTCGACGGTCAGGTCCGCGACCGGCGCAGCGCGAACACGGCCCCGGCCCCGATCACGACGACGGCGAGCACCACCCACGGCCAGACCGGGGCGCCGCCGTCGTCGGCCGCGGTGGGGACGGTCTGCGGCGCGGTCTCCGGTGCGTCGGCCGTCGGGGCCCCGGAGGCGGGCGCCGGGGTCGCGGCGGCCGTGCCCGGGCCGGGGGAGGTCAGGGTGAACGGCACCGTGCCCGAGACGGGGTGGCCGTCGTCGGAGACCACCCGGTAGGTGACCGTGTACGCGCCGGCCGCACCGAGCGGACGCAGCGGCACGGTGAGGGTGTCGCCGTCGCCGGTGGCGGGGCCCGCCGCGTAGTCCGTGCCGCCGGGGCCGGCCACCGAGATCGTGGCGTCGGCGGCCGCGATGTCCTCGGAGAAGGTCAGCGACACCGACGTCGGCGCGGCGCCGACCTGCGAGTTCGCGGCGGGACTGCTGGACTCGAGCTCGGTGTGCGCCCAGGCCGGCGCGGCCCCGGCGACGAGGGCGAGGAGCACGGCGGGGAGGGCGACCGCGAGGCGGCGTAGTACGGGGCTCACGCCCGGAGTCGTCGTCGCGCCGCCCGCCGGAGTTCCGGACGTCACCCGGACGGAGCAGCTCCTCAGCGCCAGGACGGCAGCCACAGCTCGGCCTGCCAGTGCGCGGCGGTGATCGGGTCGCCGACCAGGATCGGCCACAGCCACACGAAGTTGACCCCGATCAGCGCCACCCACGTCGCGACGACGAGCAGCCCGTTGCGGCGACGGCGCGCGCTCATCCGCGAGTGGCCCAGCATCTGCCCCATCGCGAGCACGACGCCCAGGACCAGGAACGGCACCACCGGCATCATGTAGAAGAAGTACATCTGCCGGTCGATGTTGAAGAACCACGGGACGAACCCGGCGGCGTAGCCGACGAGCACCGCCGTCCACCGCCAGTCGACCCGGGTCACCGCCCGCCACAGCCCCCAGAGCAGCACCGGGATCGCCGGCCACCACAGCGCCGGGGTGCCGATCAGCATCACCGCGGAGACGCAGTCGGTCTCCCCGCAGCCGGTCGCGTCGTCGGCGTAGCGGTAGAGCATCGGTCGCAGCCCCATCGGCCAGGTCCAGGGCTTGGACTCCCACGGGTGCGCCCCGGCGGACCGGGTCGTCAGGTTCTCGTGGAAGGCGAGGACCTGACCGTGGTAGTACCAGAGCGACCGCAGCGCGTCGGGCACCCAGGCGAACGCCCCGCCGGTGCCGATCTCCCGGCCCACCTGGTGGCGGTCGATCCCGGTCTCGCTGCCGAACCACGCCCACCAGGACCCGACGTAGGTCAGCACCGGGATCAGGACGAGTGCCCACAGCGCGGGGGCGACGTCGCGGACCATCGTCCCCACCCACGGCCGGGCGACCCCGGCGCGGCGGCGCACCGAGACGTCCCACAGCACGCACAGCAGCCCGAACGCCGCGATGTAGTAGACGCCGTTCCACTTCACCGCACACGCCAGGCCGAGCGCGACGCCCGCGGTCAGCCGCCACCAGCGCACACCCCAGCGCGGGCCCCACACGGTGTCACCGACCCGCCCCTGGGCGACGACGTGTGCCATCCGGTCGCGGACGTCGTCGCGGTCGGCGAGCAGCGCGGCGAACGCGGCCACCACGAACAGCGCGGAGAAGACGTCGAGCATCCCCATCCGCGACTGCACGTGCGACAGCCCGTCGGCGCACAGCAGCAGCCCGGCGAGCCCGCCCAGCGCCGTCGAGCGGGTCAGGCGCCGTCCGGCCCGCACGACGAGCAGCACGGTGAGCACCCCGGCCAGCGCGGCCGAGACCCGCCAGCCGACGCCGTCGTAGCCGAAGACCATCTGGCCCAGCGCGATCAGCTGTTTCGCCAGCGGCGGGTGGACGATCTTCTCGTAGCCGGGGTTGCTCTCCACCCCGCCGTTGCGGACCATGTCCCAGGCCTGCGGGACGTAGTGCTTCTCGTCGAACACGGGCGTGCCGCGGTCGGTGGGCTCGCCCAGGTCGTAGAACCGCAGCAGCGCCGCGACGAGCACCACGCCCGCGGTGACCAGCCAGCCCGCCAGCCGGTCCGACGGTGGCGGCGCGCCGAGCCGCGCGGCCGGGCCGGGATCGGCGCGGCGCAGCGGTGGCGGGGTGCCCCGCGGGGTCAGACCGGGTTCGGGTGCCGCTCCGGCGACCCGGCTCCCGGCATCGGCGCTCGTGGTGGCCATCGCGTCCGATCGTAGGCTGGCCGACGTGACTCCCGCCCCCGACTCCACGCCCGACACGGCCACGACGACCGGTCGCCTGGTCCTGGCCGCGACCCCGCTGGGCGACCCGCGGGACGCGTCGCCGCGGCTGCGGGAGCTCATCGCCACCGCCGACGTCATCGCCGCCGAGGACACCCGCCGGTTCCGGACCCTCGCCGCGGCGCTGCCGGCCACCTACACCGGCCGGATCGTCAGCCACTACGACGCCGTCGAGGCCGAGCGGCTGCCCGGCCTGCTGTCCGCGGTCCGCGACGGCGCGACCGTGCTGGTCGTGTCCGACGCCGGCATGCCCGCCGTCTCCGACCCGGGCTACCGGCTCGTCGCCGCGGCCGCCGCGCAGGACCTCCCGGTCACCTGCGCGCCCGGCCCGTCCGCGGTGACCACGGCGCTGGTCCTGTCCGGGCTGCCGTGCGAGCGGTTCTGCTTCGACGGCTTCCCGCCGCGCCGCTCCGGCGAGCGCCGCCGGTGGCTGGAGACCCTGCGCGACGAGCGCCGCGCCGTGGTGTTCTTCGAGTCGCCGCGGCGGACCGCGGACACCCTCGCCGACGCCGTCGCGGTGCTGGGGGAGTCCCGCCGCGCGGCGGTGTGCCGGGAGCTGACCAAGACCCACGAGCAGGTCGTACGCGGCACCCTGGCCGAGCTGCACGCCTGGGCCACCTCCGGCGACGTCCTCGGCGAGGTGACCGTGGTGCTGGCCGGCGCCGAGGCCCGGGAGGCGCCGCCGGTCGAGTCACTGGTCGACGCCGTCCGGGAGCGCACCGACGACGGCGAGCGTCTCAAGGACGCCGTCGCCGCCGTCGCCGAGGCCGCGGGCGTGCCGAAGCGGGACCTCTACAACGCGACCCTCGCCGCCCGGGACTGACGCGGCGGGCGGTCAGGCGGTCGCGGGGGTGCGCGTCGGCAGGGCGCGCATGACCGGCTCGACGTAGCGGGCGGCGATCGGGCCCAGCACCGCCATGATCAGCACGTACGCCGTGGCCAGCGCGGACAGCTCGGCGGGGACGGCCGCGTAGCCGACGGCCAGCCCGGCGATGACGATCGAGAACTCGCCGCGGGCGACGAGTGCGGCCCCGGCGCGGGCCCGGCCCATCCGCCCGATCCGTGCGCGCTTCGCCGCCCACCAGCCCGTCGCGTACTTGGTCGCGGCCGTCGACACGGCGAGCACGAGCGCCCAGCCGAGCACCGGCGGGATGGCCCGCGGGTCGGTCGACAGCCCGAACACCACGAAGAACACCGCGGCGAACAGGTCCCGCAGCGGCTCGAGCAGCTTCGTCGCGTTCTCCGCGGTCGAGCCGGAGACGGCGATGCCCAGCAGGAACGCGCCCACCGCCGCGGACACCTGCATGGCCTGGGCGAACCCGGCGACCAGCAGCGCGGCGCCGAGCACCTTGAGCAGGAACACCTCGCGGTCGTCGGAGTCGACGACGGCCGAGACGTAGCGGCCGTAGCGCAGGGCCACGACCAGCACCACCGAGATCACCGCGAGCGACACCGCGACCGCACTGATCCCGCCCCAGAGCGTCACGCCGAGCAGCAGCGCGGTGAGGATCGGCAGGTACAGCGCCATCACCAGGTCCTCGAAGACCAGCACCGACAGCACCACCGGGGTCTCCCGGTTGCCGAGCCGGCCCAGGTCCGACAGCACCTTCGCGACGATCCCGGAGGAGGAGATGTAGGTGACCCCGCCCAGCACCATCGCCCCGACCGCGCCCCAGCCCAGGATCAGCGCGACGGCGACGCCGGGCGCGGAGTTGAGCACGATGTCCACGATCCCGGCCGTCCAGGACCGGCGCAGCCCGGTGACCAGCTCGACCGCGGAGTACTCGAGCCCGAGCAGCAGGAGCAGCAGGACGACGCCGACCTCGCCGGCCAGCGAGGTGAAGTCGCCGATGTCGCCCAGCGGGACGACGCCGCCCGCGCCGAACGCGAGGCCGCCGAGCAGGTAGAGCGGGATGGGGGACAGGCCGATCCGCTGGGCGAGCCTGCCGAGCAGGCCGAGCCCGAAGAAGACGGCGCCGAGTTCGAGCAGTTCGAGTGCGGTGTGGTCCACGACTACCGGGCGGCCTCAGCCGCGCGCGAGGATGTCGGCGGCCTGCTCCAGCTTCTCGGCCGTCCCGACGGCGATCACGATGTCCCCGGCCGCCAGCACGTGGTCCGGCGTCGGCGACGGGATCACCTGGCCCGCGCGCATGATCGCGACCACCGACACCTGGGTCCGGGTGCGCAGCGCGGTGTCGCCGAGCGGGCGGCCGTCGAACGGGCCGTTCAGCTTGATCGGCATCTTGCGGGTGGTGATGCCCGGGAGGTCGGCCTGCTCGTCCTTCAGCTGGTTGACCAGCTGCGGGGCGCCGAGCAGGTTCGCCAGGGCGCCCGCCTCCTCGACGGTCAGCGGCAGCTCCGCGACGCAGGCGTCCGGGTCGTCGGCACGGGAGAGGATCAGGTCGATCTTCCCGTCGCGGTGCGCGATGACCCCGACCCGGCGGCCGCTGCGCAGCTCGATCTCCTTCCGCACCCCGATCCCGGGGAGCGGCGTCACGTCGACGTTCACCCCCGCAACGGTACGCTGCGCACACCGGCCGGCGGAAACACGCTCGTGACCGGCGCCGCCGAATGACCGGCCACGCCCGGGGGTAGCCGGGGATCATGCCTTCGGACCTGCCCCCGCACGTGATCGTGCTGTTCGGCGCCACCGGCGATCTGGCGAGGCGCAAGCTCTTCCCGGGTCTGCTCCACCTGCAGAACGAGGGGCTGCTCCCCGGGGACTTCCGGGTCATCGGGTCCGGGCGGCACTCGCCCGGCTCCGACGAGGAGTTCCGCGACCGCATCCGCGGCGCCCTGTCCGACGACACCGGCTGGGACGACTTCGCGCCGCGGCTGAGCTTCGTGGTCTCCGACGCCGACGACGGCGCCGACCTCGCCGACGCGGTGCGGCGCGCCGAGAAGGACCTCGGCTCCGACGACGTGCGGCGGCTCGTCTACCTCTCCGTGCCGCCGACCGCGATGACCCCGATGGTCGCGATGCTGGGGGAGACCGGCATCGCCGAGCGCTCCCGGCTGGTGCTGGAGAAGCCGTTCGGCACCGACCTGGGGTCCGCGAAGGAGCTGAACGCGGGCCTGAAGGACGTCTACGACGAGGCCGACATCTTCCGCATCGACCACTTCCTCGGCAAGGAGTCGGTGCAGAACATCCTCGCGCTGCGCTTCGCCAACGGTCTGTTCGAGCCGGTGTGGAACCGCCAGAACATCCGCTACGTGCAGATCGACGTCCCCGAGGAGATCGGGATCGAGGGCCGGGCGTCGTTCATGGAGTCCACCGGCACGTTCCGCGACATGATCTCCACGCACCTGTTCCAGATCCTCGGGTTCGTCGCGCTGGAGCCGCCGTACGAGATCACGCCGGACGCGCTGCACGCGGAGAAGGCGAAGGTGTTCCACTCGATCCGGCCGCTCGACCCGTCGCGGGTGGTGTTCGGCCGCTACGCCTCCTACCGCGACGAGGAGGGCGTCGCCGACGACTCGGAGTCCGAGACGTTCGTCGCGCTGGAGACCTACGTGGACAACTGGCGCTGGTTCGGCGTCCCGTTCTTCCTGCGCACCGGCAAGGCGATGGGCGCGACCCGGCGCACCGTGACGATCGGCTTCGACGAGCCGGCGCTGACCATGTTCCCGGGCGGGTCGTTCACGGACGAGAGGAGCGCAGGCGGAACGAGCGTCGGCGCCGTCGCGCAGGACGGGCCGCCCACCGAGCTCGTGATCGAGCTGGCCGATCAGGTGTCGGCCGAGCTCGACGTCCGCGCGAAGGTCCCCGGCCCGGAGCTGAAGGTCGGCCGCGGCCGGATGCGGCTGGACCTCGACAGCGTCGGTGACCCCGACGACGCGCTGGAGGCCTACGAGCGGCTGCTCCTGGACGTCATGAAGGGCGACCGCACGCTGTTCACCACCACCGAGGAGGTCGAGCGGCTCTGGGAGCTGTGCGACCCGGTGCTCGCCGACCCGCCGCGGACGCAGACCTACTCCGACGGGTCCTGGGGCCCGCAGGACGCGCTCGACCTGCCCGGCCCGCGCGGCTGGCGGGTGCCGGAGTGAGCCCCGCTGCGGGCGGCTCGCGGGGTGGGCGCCACGGCGCTGCGGACCGTTACCTGCCGATCGCCGAGCACGGGATCATCGGCGACCTGCGCTCCGCGGCACTCGTCGGCACCGACGGCACCGTCGACTGGTTCTGCCCGGGCCGGTTCGACGCGCCCAGCGTGTTCGCCTCGTTGCTCGACGCCGACCGCGGCGGGCACTGGAGGCTCGCGCCGTGCGTCGACGAGACCGAGCTCGCCAGCCAGCAGCAGTTCTACTACCCCGACTCGAACATCCTCATCACCCGCTTCCTCACCGCCGACGGCATCGTCGAGGTGCAGGACCTCATGGTGGTGCTGCGCCCGCACGACCCCGACCACCGCCAGCGGCTCGTCCGCCGGGTGACCGGGGTCCGCGGGTCGGTGCCGATGACCGTCGAGGTGGTCCCGCGACCCGACTACGCCCGGGAGACCCCGAAGGTCGAGAGCGCGGGCGCCGGCATCCGGTTCACCGGCAGCGGTGTCACCCTGGACCTGACGTCGTCGGTGGAGCTGGAGATCACCGACCACGCCGCGGGCGCGGGGTTCCGCACCGCCGAGGGGCGCACCGAGGTGTTCGTGCTGGAGGTGGACGCGACCGGGGAGCCCACCACCTGCGACGACGCCGCGGAGGCCCTGTTCACCGGGACCGTCGCGTTCTGGAAGGACTGGCTGGCGCACTCGTCGTACACCG
Source organism: Pseudonocardia tropica (assembly GCF_040105315.1). Lineage (NCBI taxonomy): Bacteria > Bacillati > Actinomycetota > Actinomycetes > Pseudonocardiales > Pseudonocardiaceae > Pseudonocardia > Pseudonocardia tropica. The sequence continues at coordinate 64,777 of NZ_JBEDNP010000017.1, read as the reverse complement.
GGCGGTGGCGCGAGCGCGTCCACCGCTCCGCGCTCACCCTCAAGCTGCTCACCCACGAGCCGACCGGCGCGGTGATCGCGTCGCCGACGATGGGGCTGCCCGAGCAGCTGGGCGGCGAGCGGAACTGGGACTACCGCTACGTCTGGATGCGCGACGCCGCGTTCACCCTCTACGCGCTGCTGCGGCTCGGATTCACCGAGGAGGCGGGCGCGTTCATCGGCTGGCTGTCGGGCCGGTTCGGTACACGACAGCAGGGGGCGCAGGGCCCGCTGCGCGTCATGTACACGATCGACGGCGACGAGACCCCCGACGAGGTCGAGCTCGACCACCTCGACGGCTACCGCGGCTCGCGCCCGGTGCTGGCCGGCAACGGGGCGTCGGCGCAGCTGCAGCTCGACATCTACGGCGAGATCATCGACTCGGTCTACCTGTACGACAAGTACGGCGACGGCGTCGGCCACGAGGACTGGACGAACCTCTGCACCATCCTCGACTGGCTGCGCGAGCACTGGGACTCGCCGGACGAGGGCATCTGGGAGACCCGGGCGGGCCGCCAGGACCACGTGTTCTCCCGGCTCATGTGCTGGGTCGCGGTCGAGCGGATGATCCGGATGGCGCGTCGGCGCGGCCTGCCCGGCGACGTCGGTTCCTGGACCACCACCCGCGACGAGATCTACCACCAGATCATGGACCGCGGCTGGGACCCCGACGTGCCGCCGCGCGGGTCGTTCGTGCAGCGCTACGGCGCGACCACGCTGGACGCGTCGGTGCTGCTCATGCCGATGGTGAAGTTCTGCGCGCCCACCGAGCCGCGGTTCCTGGCGACCCTGGACGCGATCAACGACGACCTCGTCGTCGACACCCTGGTGTTCCGCTACGACGTCGAGGACTCACCGGACGGTCTCGACGGCGAGGAGGGCACGTTCTCGATGTGCTCGTTCTGGAACGTCGAGGCGATGACGCGGGCCGGACGCCTGGAACAGGCCCGGATCGCGCTGGAGAAGATGTTCTCCTACGGCAACCACCTGGGTCTCTACGCCGAGGAGATCGGCCTGACCGGGGAGCAGCTGGGCAACTTCCCGCAGGCCTTCACCCACCTGTCGCTGATCAGCTCCGCGATCAACCTGGACCGGGCGCTGGGGTGAGACCGCTCAGCGGGTGAACAGGCAGGACTCGTAGAGCCGGACCCCGTGGCCCAGGGCCTGCTCCCGGGTCACGGGGCTGTCCGGGTCCAGCCAGGCCAGCACGATCTCGCCCATCCCGCCGAGGCAGAAGTGCCCGGCGACGCGCAGGTCGTCGGGCTCGATCCGGCTGTCGACGGCGCCGCTGACCATCAGCTCGGCGAAACCGCGGTTGGCACTGCGGCGGCGTGCGACGAGCTCGGGGCAGCCGATCGCGTCGACCAGCACGACGACCCGTCGCGGGTCGGCGGCGACGTCGTCGAACCAGGCCGTCAGCGCGGCCCGGATCCGGGCCGCCGGGTTCGGGGCGGCGGCCTGCACCGCGGCCAACGTCGTGGCGGCGCGCTCGTCGACGATGTGGTCGAACACCGCGCAGCCCAGCTCGACGTCGGAGCCGAACTCGTCGGCCCCGGTCGCGGGCAGCCCGGCCCGTTCCGCGGCCGAGGAGGGGTCGATGGCGGACCAGCCGCCGTCCGCCCACTGCTGCAGGGCCGCGTCGAGGAGGGCCTCGCGGTCCCGTTCACCCCGGTCCATGGGCGTCACTATGGCACCGGAGGCGGGGCGGACCCCGGTTTCGGGGTCCTATCCCCATCTTTGGTGATGTGCCGCCGCAGAACGTGATGGCGGCGGTGAATACGCTGGAGGGCATGAGCAAAGCCGTGCTGACCGCCGTGGCGTGGCCCTACGCCAACGGCCCCCGGCACATCGGCCACGTGTCCGGCTTCGGTGTGCCCTCCGACGTGTTCGCCCGGTACCGGCGGATGGCGGGGGACCGGGTGCTGATGGTGTCCGGCACCGACGAGCACGGCACCCCGATCCAGGTCCAGGCCGACGCCGAGGGGCTGACCCCGCGCCAGCTCGCCGACAAGTACAACGGCGTGATCACCGACGACCTGCAGGGTCTCGGGCTGAGTTACGACCTGTTCACCCGGACCACGACGTCGAACCACTACCGCGTCGTGCAGGACATGTTCACCGCGCTGTACAAGAACGGCTACGTCGTGCCGAAGACGCAGCTGGGCGCGATCAGCCCGTCCACCGGCCGCACCCTGCCCGACCGCTACATCGAGGGCACCTGCCCGATCTGCGGCTACGACGGCGCCCGCGGCGACCAGTGCGACAACTGCGGCAACCAGCTCGACCCGGCCGACCTCAGGAACCCGCGCTCGCGGATCAACGGGGAGACGCCGAAGTTCGTCGAGACCGAGCACTTCTTCCTCGACCTGCCCGCCTTCTCCGAGGCGCTCGGGAGCTGGCTGTCGACCCGCACCGACTGGCGCCCCAACGTGCTCAGGTTCTCCGCGAACCTGGTGGAGAACCTCAAGCCGCGCGCCATCACCCGCGACCTGGAGTGGGGCGTGCCCGTCCCGCTCGACGTGTGGTCGGACAACCCGCTCAAGAAGATCTACGTCTGGTTCGACGCCGTCATCGGCTACCTGTCCGCCTCGGTGGAGTGGGCCCGTCGCGGCCCGGACCCGGACGCGTGGAAGCAGTGGTGGACCGACCCGGCCGCCGAGGCCTTCTACTTCATGGGCAAGGACAACATCACCTTCCACTCGGTGATGTGGCCGGCGATCCTGCTCGGGCAGAACGGCGCGGGCGACCGCGGCGGGGAGCCCGGCCCGTACGGGACGCTCGACCTGCCCAGCGAGGTCGTGTCCTCGGAGTACCTGACGATGAGCGGGTCGAAGTTCTCGACCAGCCGCGGCACCGTCATCTACGTCGGGGACTTCCTACGCGAGTTCGGACCGGACGCGCTGCGCTACCACATCGCCGTCGCCGGGCCGGAGAGCCAGGACGTCGACTTCACCTGGGACGAGTTCGTCCGCCGGGTCAACTTCGAGCTGGCCAACGAGTGGGGCAACCTGGTCAACCGGTCCGTCTCGATGGCCCACAAGAACGTGGGCGCGATCCCCACGCCGACGGCGCCGCAGCAGGCCGACGCCGAGCTGCTCGCGTACTCGCGGGCCGGGTTCGACACCGTCGGCGGGCTGCTCGCGCGGAACCGGTTCAAGCAGGCCGCGGGTGAGGCGATGCGCGTGGTCACCGCCGCGAACCGGTACCTGTCCGACCAGGAGCCGTGGAAGCGCAAGGACGACCCGGAGCGCCGGGACACGATCCTGCACACCGCGCTGCAGGTCGTGCAGGACGCCAACACCCTGCTGACCCCGTTCCTGCCGCACGCGGCGCAGAAGGTGCACGAGGCGCTCGGCGGCACCGGGGTGTGGGCCGCGCAGCCGGAGAAGACGACCGTCGACGACCTCGGCGACGGCCCCGCCTACCCGGTCCTCACCGGCGACTACGCCGCCGAGCAGGCCCACTGGGGGTCGACGCCGATCGAGGTGGGGCGCCCGCTGGCCAAGCCGTCGCCGATCATCGCCAAGCTCGCGCCCGAGCTGGGGGAGACCGGGCCGGAGTGGGCCCCGGTCCGGAAGTGAGCGGACACGGCCGCCGGCCGCGCCCCGAGCCGCCGGAGCCGCTCGCCGCGCCGACGATCGACAGCCACACCCACCTCGACGCGTGCGGCTGCGAGACCGACGCCGACGTCGTCGCCGCGATGGACCGGGCGGCGGCGGTCGGCGTCGTCGGTGCGGTCACCATCGCCGACGACCTCGACGGCGCCCGGTTCGCCGTCCGCGCCGCGCACGCCGACGACCGGGTGTGGGCGGCCGTCGCGCTGCACCCCACCCGGACGGCACGGGTGCCGGCCGCCGACCTCGCCGAGATCGAGCGGCTGGCCGCCGACGACCGCGTCGTGTCGATCGGCGAGACCGGCCTGGACTACCACTGGGACCACAGCCCGCCCGCCGCGCAGCAGGACGCGTTCCGCTGGCACATCGGGCTGGCCAAGCGCACCGGCAAGCCGCTGATGATCCACGACCGGGAGGCCCACGACGACGTCCTGCGCATCCTCCGCGAGGAGGGCGCCCCGGACACCGTGGTCTTCCACTGCTTCTCCGGCGACGCCGCGATGGCCCGGGAGTGCGCCGACGCCGGGTACGTCCTGTCCTTCGCCGGTCCGGTCACCTTCAGGAAGAACGACGAGCTGCGCGCCGCCGCGGCGCTGGTGCCCGCCGAGCAGTACCTCGTGGAGACCGACGCGCCGTTCCTCACCCCGCACCCGCACCGCGGCCGGGCCAACGAGCCCTACGTGCTGCCGTGGACCGTGCGGGGGATCGCCGCGACCCGCGGGGAGTCCGAGGCCCGGGTCGCCGAGACGGCCCGCCGCAACGCCGAACGGATCTTCCGGCTGCGCACAACCGATTGACGCCGTCCGCCGTGACGAGTGACGGGGTTGTCGTCACTCACCGTCGATCACCGTCCGCTCGTCGCCACGCGCGCGTCGGACACGCTGCGCCGGGTCACGGTCCGCTAACGTCCCTCGTCGTACCCGCCGGGACGGGGTCGCTCCCCCGACCCGCGGGACGACGACCGGTCCGCTCCCCAGCGACGGTTCCGCTCCCCGGCACCGCGCCGGTCGTCGTTCCCGCAGGTCATGGCCCTTCCCGGACAGCCGAGCCCCCGGGAAGTCATGTCTTCGCGTCACGCCGCACCGCTCGCCGACGACGAGCTCACGCGACCGCTCCCCGTCGTCGCGCCCGCCGGTCTCGCCGGCGACGAGGCCGGGTACGTCACCTACGAGGGCCGTCACCGCACCGCCGGTGCCCGCTCCCGGGCCGGGGTCCGGACCGCCGCCGCGGCCGCGCTGTTCTCCGTCCCGACCGGTGGCCTCGCCGCCGCGGTGCTCACCGCCCCGGCCGAGCAGCCCACGCAGGAGCTCCAGGCCGGGCTCGCCGCGAACGCCACCGACCTCGGCACGGCGTCGATGAACCTCGACCGGCCCTCCTCGCCCGCGTCCTTCGCCCCGGTCGCCGCCCCGACCACCGGCTCGGACATCGTGAACGCCCAGATCGTCGAGTCGCAGAAGCTCCCGGTGCCGGAGCGGGAGGTGCAGGACCCGTCGCTCGACGAGGGCACCCGCACCGTCGTCGACCCGGGCCGCGAGGGCGCCCGCAGCATCATCTGGCGGGTCACCTACGACCAGGGCCGCGAGGTCGCCCGCGAGCGCGTCGGCGCCGGTCAGGACACCCCGGCCGCCCCGCGCGTGGTGAAGGTCGGCACCAAGAAGAAGGTCGAGGAGATCGTCGCGAAGGCGAAGTCCTCGGCGCCCGCCGTCTCCAACGGCGCGACCTGGGACAAGCTGGCCAAGTGCGAGTCCGGCGGCGACTGGAGCATCAACACCGGCAACGGCTACCAGGGCGGGCTGCAGTTCAACAAGCAGACCTGGCAGGCCTACGGCGGCGGGCAGTACGCCCCGACCGCGGACCAGGCCTCCCGCGAGGAGCAGATCGCGGTCGCCGAGAAGGTCAAGGACGACCGCGGCGGCTACAGCGCCTGGCCGTCCTGCTCCTCCAAGCTCGGCCTGAGCTGATCCCGCACACACCCCGCCCGGGGTGCCCGGCGAGAATGGTCCCGTGAGCGACCACGGGACCGCCCGCCTGCTGGGCCCGGCTGACGTCCGGGTGCTGGCCGACCGGCTCGGTCTGCGCCCCACCAAGAAGCTCGGCCAGAACTTCGTCCACGACGCCAACACCGTCCGCCGGATCGTGAAGTCCGCCGGTGTCGACGGCGACGACGTCGTCCTCGAGGTCGGCCCCGGTCTCGGCTCGCTCACCCTGGCGCTGCTGCCGGTCGCGGCCCGGGTGCACGTCGTCGAGATCGATGCGGTGCTGGCCGGGCTGCTCCCCGACACCGTCGCCGAGCGCGCCCCCGAGCTGGCCGGCCGCCTCACCGTGACCGGGGCCGACGCCATGCGGATCGGCGCGGACCGGCTCGCGGCCGACGCCGGGCCCGGCGCGGCGCCGCCCACCGCGATCGTCGCGAACCTGCCCTACAACGTCGCGGTGCCGGTGATCCTGCACCTGCTCTCCGAGCTGCCGTCGCTGCGGACCGGGCTGGTCATGGTGCAGGCCGAGGTCGCCGACCGGCTCGCCGCCGGACCCGGCTCGCGCGAGTACGGCGCCCCCAGCGCCAAGCTCGCCTGGTACGCCGCCGCCCGCCGCGCCGGGCCGGTGCCGCGCGCGGTGTTCTGGCCGGTCCCCGGCGTCGACTCCGGGCTGCTGGCGTTCACCCGGCACGACCCGCCCGCCGACGCCGACCGGGCGGCGACCTTCGCGGTCGTCGACGCGGCCTTCGCCCAGCGCCGCAAGGTGCTTCGGGGAGCCCTGTCGGGCTGGGCCGGCTCGGCCGCGGCGGCCGAACAGGCCCTGCGCGCCGCGGGTGTCGACCCCACCGCCCGCGCCGAGACCCTGGCGGTGTCCGACTTCGCCCGGATCGCCCGGAACCGTCCGGCGGGGTGCCCTCCCGCCTGAGCGGGCCGTGCCGGGGACCGCGCATGATGGCGTGGTGACACGGTCGAGGGAACAGGTGGTCAGCGCCGACGGGACGAACCCGTGGCCCGCGCTGTGGGCGCTGGTGATCGGGTTCTTCATGATCCTTGTCGACGCCACGATCGTCACCGTCGCGACGCCCGCGCTGCTGACCTCGCTGGACGCCGACGTCAACTCCGTGGTCTGGGTGACCAGCGCGTACCTGCTCGCCTACGTCGTCCCGTTGCTGGTCACCGGGCGGCTGGGGGACCGGTTCGGGCCCAAGCGCGTCTACCTGTGCGGGCTCGCGGTGTTCACCCTGGCCTCGCTGTGGTGCGGGCTCACGACGACCGTCGGCTCCCTGATCGTCGCGCGGGTCGCCCAGGGCCTCGGTGCCGCGATGATGACGCCGCAGACCATGGCCGTCATCACCCGGACCTTCCCGGCGGCCCAGCGCGGGCGCGCGATGAGCCTGTGGGGCGCCGTCGCCGGCGTCGCGACGCTCACCGGGCCGATCGTCGGCGGGCTCCTCGTCGGAGGCCTCGGCTGGGAGTGGATCTTCTTCGTGAACGTCCCGGTCGGGGTGATCGCCTTCGTCGCCGCCTGGCGGCTGGTGCCCTCGCTCGAGACCTCGCGCCGCCGGTTCGACGTCGTCGGTGTGGTGCTGTCCGCCGCGGGAATGTTCCTGCTGGTCTTCGGCATCCAGGAGGGCCAGAAGTTCGGCTGGAGCGCCGGGATCTGGGCCTTGATCGGCAGCGGAGTCGTCGTGCTGGTCGCGTTCGTGTGGTGGCAGCGGGTCACCACCACCGAGCCGCTGGTCACGCTGCGCCTGTTCCGGGACCGCAACTTCTCGCTGGCCAACATCGCGATCTGCACCGTCGGCTTCGCGATCACCGCGCAGGGCTTCCCGCTGATGATCTACGCGCAGAGCGTGCGCGGCTTCACCCCGACCCAGGCCGCGCTGCTGCTCGCGCCACTGGCGATCTTCTCCGGCGCGCTCGCGCCGTACACCGGGCGGCTGACCGACCGCGTCCACCCGCGGCTGATCGGCGGCTTCGGGATGTCGACGTTCGTCATCGCGCTGGCCTGGCTGGCGTGGGTGATGGGCCCGGACACCCCGGTCTGGCAGCTGTTGCTGCCGCTCACCCTGCTCGGCGTCTCCAACTCCTGCGTCTGGGCGCCGATCTCCACCAGCGCCACCCGCAACCTGCCGATGGACCAGGCCGGATCCGGGTCGGGCGTCTACAACACGACCCGTCAGGTCGGCGCGGTGCTCGGCAGCGCGGGCATCGCGGTGCTCATGGAGTCCCGGATCGCCGCGCTCGTCCCGGGCGCGTCGGCGACCGGCGGCGCCCCGGAGGTCGCCGCGACCGGCGGCCCGCTGCCCGAGGCGCTGCGCGACCCCTTCGCGACGGCGATGGCCCAGTCGATGCTGCTGCCCGCGGCCGTACTGGTGATCGGGTTCGTGGCCGTCGCCTGCTTCGCGACGCCGCGCCACCTGGCCGAGCGCCGCGCGGCCGCGGAGCGCACCGGCTCCGCGGAGTCACTCACCCGGTAGCTCCTCCTCCGGGAGCGGGCGTCGGCGGTGGGCCGGGTGATCGGTCAGGCGGCGGTCCTCGGCGCTCCGCCGTGCCGCCCAGACCGTCTGGCCGTGAGGTCTGCACCCGTGAGGTCTGCACCGTGTGGGATCCGCGCCGGGCGATCCGCCTCGGGCGGTCCGCGCCGGGCGGTCGCGGGTGCCTGTTGTGCGAATTCGCTTACCCGGTAAGCGAATTCGCCGGAGAGACGGTGTCGGTGGGGACGATCCCGGTGCCGACGGTGTCAGGTCGGGCGGTGTGGGGCGGGGCTGCCGGTGGCCGTCCCACAGGCAGCGACGTCCTGTCCATCGGCCCGCTTGGGTGCCGGTTCTCCGAATTCGCTTACCGGGTAAGCGAATTCGTCGGGGGACGGGTGCCCGCGACCGGGCTGATCGCCCTGCCGCGTCACCCGGTGCCGCGCCGCCGGGGTCGGATCGGCCGGGGTCGGATCGGCCGAGGTCGGGCCGCCCGGGGTCGGGCCGGTCGGATCGTGCAGCCCGGCCGGATCGGGCAGTGCGGCCGGATCGGGCAGTGCGGCCGGATCGGGCAGTGCGGCCGGATCGGGCAGTGCGGCCGGATCGGGCAGTGCGGCCGGATCGGGCAGTGCGGCCGGACCGGGCAGCCCGGCCGGACCGGGCAGCCCGGCCACCCCGGGTGCCGGGCGGCGGCGGCCCGTCCCGCGCTGCCCGTAGGGTTGAACGGTGCTGTCCGCCGTGCCGCGACCGGTCACCGTCCGGGTTCCCGCGAAGATCAACCTGCACCTCGCCGTCGGCGGGGTGCGGCCGGACGGCTTCCACGACCTCGTCACGGTGTTCCACGCCGTCAGCCTGTTCGACGAGATCTCGGTCGAGCCGGCGCAGGAGCCCGCGCTGGAGGTGCACGGCGACGGCGTCGCCGAGGTGCCGCTGGACGCCACCAACCTGGCCTGGCGGGCGGTCGAGCTGCTCGCGGAGAGGGCCGGGCGCGCCCCGGACGTGCGGGTGACCCTGCGCAAGGGCATCCCGGTCGCGGGCGGCATGGCGGGCGGCTCCGCGGACGCGGCGGGCACGCTCGTCGCGCTGTCGTCGCTGTGGCGGCTGGAGCTGGGCCGCGACGAGCTGTCCGAACTGGCCGCCGAGCTCGGGTCGGACGTCACGTTCGGTCTGCACGGCGGCACAGCGCTCGGCACCGGCCGTGGTGAGAAGATCATCCCCGTGCTCGCCCGGCACCGGCTGCACTGGGTGATCGCACTGGCCCGTGGTGGACTGTCCACACCGGCGGTGTTCTCCGAGCTGGACCGGCTGCGCGGCGACGGCCCGATCACCGAGCGACCGGTCGAGCCCGTACTGGAGGCGCTGTCCTCTGGTGACCCGCGCCGGCTCGCGCTCAACCTGGGCAACGACCTGCAGGTCGCCGCCGTCTCGATGGCCCCGGACCTGCGCCGCACCCTGCGTGCCGGGGTCAACTCCGGCGCGCTCGCCGGGCTGGTGTCCGGGTCCGGGCCGACCTGCGCGTTCCTGTGCGCCGACGCCGACTCCGCCGTCGAGGTCGCGACCGAGCTCGCCGGCATGGGGGTGTGCCGGACGGTGCGGGTCGCCCACGGCCCGGCCGGCGGCGCCCGCATCGTCGACACCTCCGAGACCGGCGGCGACCACCCCCCCGACCGCGGCGGTCCCTCGAGCTCCGGCTCGTGGCCCCCGGTCCGTGCCTGACCTTCCCGACGGTGGAGACGTAGTTGCCCGAGAACCTGCTCAACCTGGAGAACGTCACCGCGCACGTGCCCGGTGACGCCTCCCGCGTCCTGCTCGACGGCGTCTCGCTCGGCGTCGAGCGCGGCGACCGGATCGGCGTCGTCGGCCTCAACGGCGGCGGGAAGTCGACCCTGCTCGACGTGATCACCGGCGACCGCCCCGTCGAGGGCGGCCGGGTCAGCCGCCTCGGTGGCCTGCGGATGGCGCACCTGGTACAGCACGACCGCTTCCCGGCCGGGTCGACGGTGCGCGACATCGTCCTCGCCGGGTACGGCGCCGACCACGAGTGGGCCGCGGACGCCCGGGTCCGCGACGTCCTCGACGGGCTCGCCATCTCCGACATCGAGCGGCCCACCGACGGCCTGTCCGGCGGCGAGAAGCGCCGGGTCGCGCTCGCCGCGGCGCTGATCGGGGAGCTCGACCTCGTCGTCCTCGACGAGCCCACCAACCACCTCGACGTCGAGGGCATCGGCTGGCTCGCGACGCACCTGACGGCGCGGCGGATCGCACTCGTCGTCGTCACCCACGACCGCTGGTTCCTCGACACCGTCTGCACCCGGACCTGGGAGGTCGCGAACGGGCGCGTCGAGTCCTACACCGGCGGCTACGCCGACTGGGTCTACGCCCGCGCCGAGCGCGGCAGGCAGGCCGACGCCGCCGAGCAGCGCCGCCGCAACCTGGCCCGCAAGGAGCTGGCCTGGCTGCGCCGCGGCCCGCCCGCCCGGACCTCGAAGCCCCGCTACCGGATCGAGGCCGCCGAGGCCCTGATCGCCGACGTGCCCGCACCGCGCGACACCGTCGAGCTGATGGCGTTCGCGACCAACCGGCTCGGGCGCACCGTGCTGGAGCTGGAGGACGCGACCGTCGCCGTCGCCGGGCGCACCCTGCTCGACGACGTGACCTGGCGGCTCGGCCCGGGCGACCGGGTCGGCATCGTCGGGATCAACGGCTCCGGCAAGACGACGCTGCTGCGCGCCCTGTCCGGGGAACGCGCGCTCGACTCGGGCAGGCGCGTCCAGGGCAGCACGGTGAAGATGGCGCAGCTGTCCCAGGAGCTCGTCGACCTCCCCGCGGAGATGCGCGTGCTGGAGGCCACCGAGGCCGTCGCCAAGTACGTGCGGTTCGGCAAGCAGGAGATGACCGCGTCGCAGGTGCTGGAGCGGCTCGGGTTCCCCGCGGCCCGCCAGTGGACCCCGGTCGGACGCCTGTCCGGTGGCGAGCGCCGGCGGCTGCAGCTGACCCGGCTGCTGATGGACGAGCCGAACGTCCTGCTGCTCGACGAGCCCACCAACGACCTGGACGTCGACACCCTCGCCGGGCTCGAGGACCTCCTCGACGGCTGGCCGGGCACCCTGGTGGTCGTCAGCCACGACCGGTACCTCACCGAGCGGGTCTGCGACCAGGTCGTCGCGCTGTTCGGCGACGGGCACCTCACCCACCTGCCCGGCGGGATCGGCGAGTACCTGACCCGCCGTGCCGCCACCGGCCACGGCCCCGCCGGGGCCGCCCCGACCGCGCCGGTACCGGCCGGGGCGCCCGTCGCCCAGGCGGCCGGGCCGAAGGCGAGCGCCGCGGAGCAGCGAGCCGCCCGCAAGGACGCCCAGCGCCTGGAACGGCGGATGGGGCAGCTCACCGCGCAGGAGGAGAAGCTGCACGCGAAGCTCGCCGAGGCCGCCACCGAGCCCGGCCGGCTGATGGAGCTGGACCGGGAGCTGAAGGCCGTCGTCGCCGAGCGCGAGGGCGTCGAGCTGGAGTGGCTCGAGGCCGCCGAGCGCGCCGAGGGATGAGGGTCTCTCCTACCCGGGTAGGAGAGAGCCGGATAAGAGATCAGTAGTTCGACCGATCCGCGGCCCCCGGGTGTGCGGCTACCGTCGTACTCGCGTCACGGCGGGCTGGGGAGCCTCGCCGGGGCGCGGGGGGAGACGGGCCGGTTCCGTCGCCACGGTCGGGGGGTGGCGACGGGATCGGGCTCGTGGCGGTGAGTCCGCCGCCCGCGGCCGTCACCGTGGTGCCAGCGTGGTGCCAGCGTGGTGCCAGCGTGGTACCAGCGCCGTACCAGGGCCGTGTCAGCGCGCGGGCGCACGCTCATCGGCATGAACACTCCCGCTATCGAGGTCGACGGCCTGGTCCGGACCTTCGGTGACGTCCGCGCCGTCGACGGGATCTCCTTCTCCGCCGGGCGCGGACAGGTCCTCGGGCTGCTCGGCCCCAACGGCTCCGGCAAGACCACCACCGTCCGCATGCTGGCCACGCTGCTCCCGCCGTCGGCGGGCCGGGCCGCGGTGCTCGGCCGCGACGTCGTCGGCGACGCCGCCGGGGTCCGTTCACTGATCGGCCTCACCGGCCAGTACGCCGCCGTCGACGAGGCCCTGACCGGCCGCGACAACCTGTACCTGATCGGCAGGCTGCTCGACCTGCCGCGTCCGGCCGCCCGGGCCCGGGCCGTCGAGCTGATCGAGCGTTTCGGGCTCACCGACGCCGCCGGGCGCCGCGCCGGCACCTACTCCGGCGGCATGCGCCGCCGGCTCGACCTGGCCGCGAGCCTCGTCGGGCGCCCCGAGGTGCTGTTCCTCGACGAGCCCACCACCGGGCTGGACCCGCTGCACCGCAACGAGGTGTGGGAGGCCGTGCGGCGGCTCGCCGACGACGGCGTCACCGTCCTGCTCACCACCCAGTACCTGGAGGAGGCCGACCAGCTCGCGCACGACCTCGTCGTCCTGGACCGTGGGCGGGTCATCGCCTCGGGCACGGCCGCGCAGCTGAAGTCCCGGGCCGGCGGGCGACGCCTGCACGTGCGCCCCGAGCTGCCGCGCGAGGCGCCGCTGGTCGCCGCCGTCGTCGCGCAGGAGGCCGGCGCCGAGCCGACGGTCGAGCCGTCCGGGGAGGTCACCGCGGCCGTCGCCGACCACGGCGCACTGCGCCGCACCGAGGACCGGCTGGTGGCCGAGGGCGTCGCCGTCGCCGAGATCGGACTGCGGCTCCCCAGCCTCGACGACGTCTTCCTCTCCCTCACCGGCCACGCGGCCGAGACCACCTCCGGAGGCCCCCGATGACCGCCACCCTCGAGACCCCGCCCGCCGCCCCGCGCTCCGGCCGGGCGGCCGGCTCCGCGCCGCTGCTGCCGTCGACGGTGCGGCACGGGCTGTCGCTGGCCCGCCGCGGGATCGTGAAGACGATCCACTCGCCGGAGGCGCTGATCGACGTCACGCTGCAGCCGGTCATCTTCCTGCTGCTGTTCGTCTACGTCTTCGGCGGCGCGATCGCCGGCAACAGCACGGAGTACCTGCACTACGCCCTGCCCGGTGTCCTGCTCCAGACGGTGGTGTTCGCCTCCGCGGGCACCGGCGTGGGTCTGGCCGAGGACCTCAAGACCGGGATCTTCGACCGCTTCCGCAGCCTGCCGATCTCCCGCGCGGCCCCGCTGGTCGGCGCGATCGGGGCGGACCTCGTCCGCTACGTGACCTCCGGCGTGATCATGCTGGTGTTCGGGTTCGCGCTCGGCTACCGGACCCCGGCGGGTCCGTTCGGGATCCTCGCCGCGTTCGGGCTGGTCGTCGCGTTCGCGTTCGGCCTGTGCTGGGTGTTCACCGCGCTCGCGATGGTCGTGAAGCAGCCCCGCTCGGTGCAGGGACTGTCCGCGCTGATCATGCTGCCGCTGACGTTCGCCAGCTCGGTGTTCGTCCCGACGCAGACGATGCCCGGCTGGCTGCAGGGCTTCGTCGCGGTCAACCCGGTCTCGCGGACCGCGGACGCCGTGCGTGCCCTGCTCGACGGTGCGCCGGCGGGTGGTGCGGCGACGGTGTCGCTGCTGACCTCCGCGGGCCTGGTCGTGGTCTTCGCGCCGCTGGCCGTCGCGCTCTACCGCCGCCGCACCTGAGCGCTCACGGCACCGGGGGCGCGTCCCGGGGGAGGGCCCGGCCTCGGTCGACCGCAGCGTCGGCCGCGGCCGGGCCCAGCCGTGTGCGGACCCCCTCCAGCGTCGCGACGACCTCGGGCAGACCCAGGTGCAGCGCGCCCCGGCGGCCCAGGGCGACGCCGAGCAGCTCACCGGCCCGCTCCGCGTCCCCCGCGTCCAGCGCCCACCGCGCGGAGGTCTCGGCGACCAGGCCGAGGATCGGCCCGTCCTCGCTGGCGACGGCGGACCGCCCGGCCTGCTCCAGCCGTTCGCGGGCGTCGTCGGGACGGCCGAGGGCGAGCAGCGCGGCCGCGATGAGCGCGTGCGTCGACGCCTCCCGCTGCAGCCGGCCGGGGCCGGGCGGCGCCGGCACGTCGGACTCCTGGAGCAGGTCCAGGGCCTCCTGCGGCTTCCCGAGCCGCAGCTCGACGTCGGCCCGGCCCCACCGCAGGCCGAAGTCCGCACGGGGGTCGTCGACGATGTCGTGGTCGAAGGCCAGGCGGAGGTGCTCGCGGGCCTCGGTCTCGTCGCCGTCGCGGGCGGCGAGCCGGGCGAGCTGCAGGTGGAACTGGGGGACGTCGTCGGCGTTGCCCAGCTCGGCGGACAGCGCGACCGCCTCGGTCCAGGCCCGGCGGGCGGCGTCGGTGTCCCCGGCGTAGTCCTCCAGCTCACCGAGCGCGAACGTCGTCATCCCGAGCCCGAAGCGGTCCCCGGTCCGGGCGAACAGCTCGTGCGCGGCCCGCAGCCGGACCCGCTGCACGTCGAGGTCGCCGGTGTTCTCGGCGTACGCGGCGATGATCTGCGACGCCGTCGCCCGCAGCCACGGCTCGCCGTCGCCGTCGGCGATGGCCACGAGCGCGGAGCGGTCCCCGTCACCGAACAGCAGGCCCGTGGGCCGGGCGAGCTCGACCACCGGGTGCCGCGGCTCGGGCAGCTCCGGCCACAGCGCGACGACGGCGTCGAGCTCCGCGCGCGCCGCACCCGGCTCGTCGCCGAACCCGATGTGGACCGTCGCCCGGATCGTGCGGGCGAACGCGACCGCGGCGGCCGGCGCGTCGGCCGGGACCGTCGCGACCCGGTCGGACCAGCGCTTCAGCGACCCGAGGTCGCCGCGGACCATCCAGCTCCAGCCCAGCGCCGCGAACAGCCGGTGCGCCCGGGGACCGTCACCGGCGTCGACGGCGCGGTCCAGCGCGCGGACGGCCTCGCCCTCCACCCGCCGGACGACGGCGAGCTGGTCGAGCTGGTCCCCGGTGCGCAGCCGCGGTTCCCCGGGCTCCAGCACGGCGAGCAGGTGGTCGGCGTGCGCCGCGGTCACGGCGTCGTGGTCCGGCGCGTCGGCCAGCCGTGCGGCCGCGTACTCGCGGATCGTCTCCAGCATCCGGTAGCGGGTCGCACCGTCCTCGGCGCCGTCGACCCGGACGACCAGTGACTTCTCCACCAGCGCCGGGAGCAGGTCGAACGCGTCGTCGCCGCAGACGGCCTCGACGGTGCGGGCGTCGACCGGTCCGGCGAACACCCCGAACCGGGTCGCGAGCGCACGCTCGGCGGGGGACAGCAGGTCCCAGCTCCAGTCGACGACGGCCCGCAGCGTCTGGTGGCGGGGCAGCGCGGTCCGGGCCCCGGTCACCAGCAGCCGGAATCGGTCGGCGAGCCGGTCGGCGATCTCGGCCGGGGCCATGCTCCGCACCCGGGCCGCCGCGAGCTCGATCGGCAGCGGCTGACCGTCGAGACGACGGCAGATCTCGGCGACGGCCCGGGCGTGGGCGGCCGGGTCGAGGTCCGGCCGGACGGCGACGGCGCGTTCGGCGAACAGCCGCGTCGCCTGCGCCGGGTCCAGCGACCCCAGCGGGTGCAGGACCTCGCCCGGCACACCGAGGGGCTCCCGGCTGGTCGCCAGCACCCGCAGCCCGGGCAGCCGGGCGAGCAGGTCGTGGACGAGGTCCGCGGCGTCGTCGACCAGGTGCTCGCAGTTGTCCAGCAGCAGCACCAGCTCGCGGCCGGTCAGCGCCGACACCAGCCGCGCCCGGGCGTCCGGCCCGCCGCGGTCCGCGACCGACAGCTCCGGCCCGCCGACGGCGTGCAGCGCGGCCGGGACCACCTGGTCGCCGCCGGTCAGCGCGGCCAGCTCGACGACGGCGACGGCCGCGCCGAGGTCGCGCACGGCCTCCTGCGACAGCCGGGTCTTCCCGGCCCCGCCCGGCCCGACGACGGTGACCAGCCGCGTCGAGCCGAGCAGCGCGCGTACCCGGTCCAGGTCCTTCTCGCGGCCCACGAACGAGGTGAGCGCCACCGGCCGGGTCCGCTCCGGCGGTGGTCCCGGTCGTCGTGCGGGGGTCGCGGCGGTGGGCGGGTCGTCGCGCAGCAGCTCGGTGCGGGTCCGCAGCAGCTCCGGGCCCGGGTCGACGCCGAGGTCCTCGGCCAGCGCCGTCCGGGTCCGGTCGAGCACGGCCAGCGCGTCGGCCCGCCGTCCGGCCCCGTGCAGCCCGCGGGCCAGCGCGACGGCCGTGGTCTCCCGCAGCGGCTGCTCGGCGAGGATCGCGGTCAGCGCGTCCAGACCTGCCGTGGGCGCGCCGGCCGCGAGCCCGCGGGCGGCCAGCTCCTCGGCGGCGCCCGCGCGGGCGTCGGTGAGCCGGGTGGCGGCCGGTGCGGCGAACGCGAGTCCGTTCAGCCCGCCCAGCGGCGGGCCGTGCCACAGGTCCAGTGCCTCGGTGAGCAGGGCGCGGGCGCGGTCGTCGTCCGGCTCGATCGCGGCGGCCCGGCGCAGTACGGCGAACCGCAGCGCGTCGACCTCGTCCGGGTCGACGGCCAGCAGGTAGCCGCCGGCGGCCGACCGCACCCGGTCGGCGCCGATCGCGCGGCGCAGCCGGGTGGCGAGGGACTGGAGCGCGTTCGCCGTCGACGGCGGGTCGTCACCCCACAGCGCGTCGACCAGCGTCGCGGTGTCGACCGGGTGCCCGGCGTCGAGCGCGAGCCGGGCGAGCAGACCCCGCACCCGGGCGCCGGCGGGCAGCAGCTCGCGCCCGCCGGCGTCGGTGAGGGAGACGGGGCCGAGCAGCCGGATCGACATCACCGGCCATTCTGCCCCGCAACGGCGACCGGTTTCCGGCCGACCGAGTCAGCTCGACCGCTGGACCACCTGCGCGAGCTCGTCGAGCGTGGTGAGGGTCTCGGACTCCGGCAGGGTCGGCAGCAGGAACGTGACCCGCTCGACGCCGACCTCGGCGTAGCCGGCGACGACATCGGGGTCCGGCTTCCCGCCGAACACCGTGGTCGGCACGTCCGGCTTGCCCCGCTCGGCGAGGTCGTCGCGGACGCGGCGGATCTCGTCGTAGGAGGTGTGCGAGCGCGGGAGCCAGCCGTCGCCGACCTCGGCGAGCCGGTTCAGCGCGGCCTCGCTCTCCCCGCCCAGGTAGATCGGCGGGGTGCGGACCGGCTTGGGCCAGCAGAAGGACCGCTCGACGTCGAGGTGCTCGCCGTGGAACTCGGCCTCGTCCTCGGTCCACAGTGCCCGCAGCGCGTGCAGCTGCTCGGTCATGAGCGGCCCGCGGGTCCTCGGGTCGACGCCGTGGTTGCGCATCTCCTCGCGGTTCCACCCCGCGCCGACGCCGAACAGCAGCCGCCCGCCGGACACCAGGTCGAGGCTCGCGGTCTGCTTGGCGGTGTGGATGACGTCGCGCTGCGGCAGGAGCACGATCCCGGTGCCCAGCAGCAGGTCGGTGGTCGTCCCCGCCATCGCGGTGAGCGCGACGAACGGGTCGAGGGTGCGGTGGTAGATCCGCGGGAGGTCGCCCCCGCCGGGGTAGGGCGACTCCCGGCTGGTGGGGATGTGCGAGTGCTCGGCGAGGAACACCGAGTCGAAACCGCGTTCCTCCAGCGCCCGGCCCAGCGGCCCGGGACGGATGCCCTCGTCGGTCACGAACGTTGCGATGCCGAACCTCATGACCGGCGGATACCCGTCGGGCCGGACCGTCACGCCCGCCCGGCGAGCCGGTCGAGCAGCAGCGCCTCCGCGAGCACCCCGCGCCCGAACATGCCGAGGTGCAGGCTCTCGTCGATGCCGTGCCAGCGGCTGGCCGGGTCCCCGACCCCGGTGACCAGCACCGCCGCCCCCGGGAAGGTTCGCGCGAACTCCGCGATGAACGGGATCGAGCCGCCGATGCCGGTCTCGACGGCGTCGTTGCCGTAGGCGGCGGAGAACGCGGCGCGGGCGTGGTCGTAGACCGCGCCGGCCGACGACAGGCTGAAGGGCTCGGCGACGCCGTGGCCGGGTGTCACCGACAGGTGCGCGCCCCACGGGACGTTGCCCTCCAGGTGCTCCGCGAGAGCGCGCTGGGCCTCGCGGGCGTCCTGGCCGGGCGCCAGCCGCATGCTGACCATCGCGCGGGCGCGGGGGAGCAGCACGTTCGAGGCCTCGGCGACCTTCGGCGCGTCGATCCCCAGCACGGCGACGGCGGGCGCGTGGTTGGTCCGGTCCGGGATCGAGCCGGTGCCGAGCAGCTCGACGCCGTCGAGCAGGCCCGCGTCGGAGCGGTAGGTGGCCTCGTCCGGGTCGGGCGCGTCGGAGCTGCCGCGCACCAGGCCGGGGACGGCGACCTCGCCCTTGTCGTCGTGCAGGGTGGCCAGGGTGCGGCACAGCGCGGTCAGGGCGTCGCCGATCGGGCCGCCGTAGACCCCGGAGTGCACCGGGCGCTCCAGCATCGACACCTCGACCACGACGTCGACCAGGCCGCGCAGGCTGGTGGTCAGCGCCGGGACGTCGACGGCCGGGTTGGCGGCGTCGGCGATCACGATGACGTCGGCGGAGAGCTTCTCGCGGTGCTCGGCCAGGAGCGCGGTCAGCGTGGGGGAACCGGACTCCTCCTCGCCCTCGATGAACAGCACGACCCCGACCGGGGGGCGTCCGTCGTAGGCGCGGAGCACGGCGAGGTGGGTCATCACGCCGGCCTTGTCGTCGGCGGCGCCGCGACCGTAGAGGCGTCCGTCGCGTTCGGTCGGCTCGAACGGCGGGCTGGTCCACTCGTCGTCGCCGCCGGTGGGCTGGACGTCGTGGTGGGCGTAGAGCATGACCGTCGGTGTGCCCGCGGGCGCCGGCCAGTGCGCGACGACGGCCGGGGCCCCGCCGTCGGCGGACATGATCTCGACCGAGGCGGCGCCCGCGTCGCGGGCCAGCGTCGCGACGGCGTCCGCGGAGCGGCGGGTGTCCTCGGAGTGCGCCGGGTCGGCCCAGATGCTCGGGATGCGGACCAGCGCCTCGAGGTCCGTGCGCGCGCCCGGGAGGACGGCGTCGACGGCGGCGGAGAGCGCTGCGGGAGCGGGGTCGGTGTGCGGCTCGGCCATGCGTTCGGATGCTACGCGCGCCCCGCGCGGCCGCACCGGTCGCCGATCGCCCCGCCGCCTGCGGGCGGTTCGTCGCTACATTCGGACACATGTCCCGATTCCTGGCGACGTTGCTGGAGTCCGCGACCGGTGCCGGCGGGTCCGCCCGCGGGATGACGACGGGGGAGCCGCGCGAACCCGTGCGGCGTTCGTGGGCGGAGGTTCACCGCGCGGCCCGCGGGGTCGCGGACGCCCTGCGCCGTCCCGGCGACGACGGCGGCCCGGCCCTCCCGTTCGGCGGTGCGGTCGGCGTCCTGGCCGGGGAGCCCGCGGCGATCGCCCCGGCGGCGCAGGCCGTGTGGCTGTGCGGGGGCAGCGTGACGATGCTGCACCAGCCCACCCCGCGTACCGACCTCGCCGAGTGGGCCGCCGACACGGTGACCACGCTGACCATGGTCGACGCCGCGATGGTGCTGCTCGGCCCGCCCTTCGACGCCCTCGCCCCGGTCCTGACCGAGCGCGGTGTCCCGTTCCGGATGCTCGACCCGCTACGGGGCGACCCGGACGCCTTCGTCGCCGACGCGGCCGTCGCCGACGAGCACGACACCGCGTTGCTGCAGCTCACGAGCGGTTCCACCGCGGCCCCGAAGGCGGTGCGGATCACCCACGCGAACCTGCACGCCAACATCGGGGCGATGGTGACCGCGTCCGCTCTGGACGTCGCGACCGACCGGATGGTGTCGTGGCTGCCGCTGTTCCACGACATGGGGATGGTCGGGTTCCTGACCGTCCCGATGACGGTCGGGCTGGACCTGGTCACCGTCACCCCCGCGGACTTCCTGGGCCGCCCGCGGCTGTGGGCCGAGCTGATCTCGTCCTACGGCGGCACCGTCACCGCGGCCCCGAACTTCGCCTACGCCGTGCTGGCCCGCCAGCTCGCCCGGGTCGACGACGGCGCGCTCGACCTCTCCTCGCTGCGGCTGGCGCTCAACGGCGCGGAGCCGGTGGACCCGGCGGCCGTCGCGGCGTTCACCGACGCCGGTGCCCGCTTCGGGCTGCGACCGGAGTCGGTCCTGTGTGCCTACGGGATGGCCGAGACCGCGCTCGGGGTGTCCTTCGCACCCGTCCACACCGGGCTGACGGTGGACCGGGTCGACGCCGAGTCCCTGGAGGCGCACCGGCGCGCCGAGCCCGCGGGCACCGGTCCGGTGCGGGAGTTCCCCGAGCTCGGACCCCCGCTGCCCGGGATCGAGGTGAATGTCGTCGGCAGCGGCGGTCGCGTGCTGGGCCCCCGGGAGGTCGGGGTGCTGCACCTGCGCGGCGACGCCGTGACGCCCGGCTACCTCACCGTCGACGGGCCGGTGTCCACCCAGGACCGCGACGGTTGGTTCGACACCGGCGACGAGGGCTACCTGACCCCCGACGGCGCCGTCGTGGTGTGCGGGCGCACCAAGGACGTGATCATCATGGGTGGGCGCAACATCTACCCGACCGACATCGAGCGGGCCGCCGGTGCGGTCGAGGGCGTGCGCGCGGGCAACGTCGTCGCCGTCCGGATGGCCGCGGGTGAGGGGTGGCACCGGGAGTCGTTCGCCGTCGCCGTCGAGGCCCGTGGGGCCGACGGGGTCGCCGACGCCGACGCGGTGCGCCGGATCCGCGACGACGTGATCCGCCGCGTCGTCTCTGCGGTGGGGGTGCGGCCGGCCGAGGTCGCGGTGCTGGCGCCGGGGAGCCTGCCGAAGACGCCGTCGGGGAAGCTGCGCCGCGCCGCGACGGCGGACCTGCTCACCGCCCGCCGCTGACCCGGACGCACGGGAGCCCCGGTCCCAGCGGGACCGGGGCTCCCGTGGCGGACGGGGCTCAGCCCGACAGCGGGTGGAACCGGTTCTGCGCCGGCTCCAGACCCTCGGACAGCAAGGCCTCGGCGGCGTCCGCGGCGAGGTCCAGTCCGACGTCGAGCTCCTTGTTCTCCACGCCCGAGAACCGCTTGAGCACGTAGTCCGCCGGGTCCTGGCGACCCGGCGGCCGGCCGATGCCGAACCGCACGCGCAGGTAGTCCTTCGTGCCGAGCGCCTTGCTGATCGAGCGCAGGCCGTTGTGCCCGCCCTCGCCGCCACCGCGCTTGAGGCGGACCACGCCGAAGTCGAGGTCCAGCTCGTCGTGGACGACGATCACCTCGGTCGGCGGGATCGAGAAGTACTGCACGAGCCCGGCGACCGGGCCGCCCGAGAGGTTCATGTACGTCCGGGGGACGGCCACGGTCACCGGTCGACCGGCGAGCCGGCCCTGCGCGATGTCGGAGTTCGACCGCTTGTGCGCGGAGAACCGGCCGGCGCCGGCCCGCGTCGCCAGCAGTGCGGCGACGCGGGTACCGACGTTGTGCCGGGTGCCCTCGTAGTCCGGACCGGGGTTCCCGAGCCCGACGACGAGGGCCGGCCCCGGCACGGGGCTCACTTGTCGGAGGACTCGGAGTCGCCCTCGGAGTCCGCGGAACCCTCGGCGGAGTCGCCCTCGGCCTCGGCCTCGGCGGCCTGCTCCTCGTCGGACGGCTCCTCGACCACACCGGCGCCCTCGGCGTCGACCTCGGCCTCGAGGTCCTCCTCGGTCGGGGCCGGGACGACCTGCACGACGAGGTACTCCTCGTCGGTGCGCAGCTCGACGCCACCGGGGAGCCTCAGGTCCTTGGCGAAGTACTGGGTGCCGATCTCGGCGTCGGAGACGGAGATCTCGATGTTCTCCGGGATGTTCAGCACGTCGGCCTCGACCAGGACGGTGTTGAGGTCCTGGGTGACCAGCGAGCCGGGGACGGCCTCGCCGGTGACGACGACGTCGAGCTCGACCTCGACCTTCTCGCCCCGCTTGATGACGAGCAGGTCGACGTGCTCGATGTAGGGGCGCAGCGGGTGCACGACCACGGTCTTGGTCAGCGCGAGCTGCGGGGTGCTGCCGTCGACGTCGAGCTCCAGCACGGCGTTGCGGCCCTGCTCGCGGACGACCGCGGCGAACTGCAGCGACGGCAGCGAGAGGTGCACGGGGTCGGTCCCGTGGCCGTAGAGGACGGCGGGGATCTTGCCGGCGCGACGGGTACGACGGGCGGCGCCCTTGCCGAACTCGGTCCGGGTCTCGGCGGGAATGCGGGTCTGGGCCACGGGAACTGCTCCTCGAACTGTCTGCGGTGGAAGGCGCGCGCGGCGAGGAGCCGACCGGGATCGGCCCACGTCGATCACGGCGGGTCAAGGTGCACCCGCCCTCGCCGCGGAGATGCCGAGAAGAGTACGCCAGGCCCGTGGCCGTCCCGGGGCCAGCCCCCGGGACGACCGCGGAACCCGCTGCTCAGGCCGCCGAGTGGGGGACGCCCGCACCCGGGTCGATGCGGTGCGGGCCGTTCTTGCCGGGCTTGACGTCGAAGTCGAAGATCCCGGTCGGCAGGTAGACCGTCGAGCACGAGTTCGGGATGTCGACCACGCCGGACAGCCTGCCCTCGATCGGCGCCGCCCCGAGGATCATGTAGGCCTGGATCGGGGAGTAGCCGAAGTTCGTCAGGTAGTCGATCGCGTGCAGGCAGGCCCGCTGGTACGACAGGTGCGAGTCGAGGTAGCGCTGCTCGCCGTCGAGGGTGACCGAGGTGCCGGAGAACGCGATCCACTCGCTGTACTGCGGGTCGGTGTTGCCCGGCACGAAGATCGCGTTCTCGGAGACCCCGTAGGTCGCCATGCCGCCCTTGACGACGTCGACGTGCAGGTCGATGAACCCGCCCATCTCGATCGCGCCGCAGAAGGTGATCTCGCCGTCGCCCTGGGAGAAGTGCAGGTCGCCCATCGACAGGTTCGCGCCGTCGACGAACACCGGGTAGAAGACCCGGCTGCCCTTGGTGAGGTTCTTGATGTCCTGGTTGCCGCCGTTCTCCCGGGGCGGTGCGGTGCGCGCGGCCTCCGCGGCGGCCCGGTCGAAGTCGGCGCCGGTCAGCGAGCCGAGGATCGCCGAGTCCGGGTTCGGCGGCAGCGCCAGCGGCGGCACCCGCTCCGGGTCGGTGTCGATCAGCGCCTGCTCGCGGGCGTTCCAGCGGCCGAGCAGCTCGGGCGAGGGCGCCGTCCCCATCAGACCGGGGTGGACGATCCCGGTGAACGACACCCCCGGGACGTGCCGGGAGGTGGCCGTCCCGCCCCGGAAGTCCCAGATGACCTTGTAGGCGTCGGGGAACTGCTCGGTGAGGAAGCCGCCGCCGTTGCGGGTCGCGAACACGCCGGTGTAGCCCCAGCCCTGCCCGGCCAGCGGACCGGAGTCCTCCTGCGGGATCGGCCCGACGTCGAGGATGTCGACGATCAGCAGGTCACCCGGCTGCGCCCCCTCGACGGCGATCGGCCCGGACAGCACGTGCACCCCGGCGAGCGGGGCGTCGAGGATGTCGTCGGCGGAGTCGTCGTTGTGGATGGCGCCGTCGAACCACTCGCGGCAGTCGACCCGGAACGTGTCCCCGGGCTCGACGTGGACCTGCGCCGGGATGTCGGGGTGCCACCGGTTGTGGCCCGTCAGCTGCTGGTCGGTGAAGGTCGTGGTGCTGTCGAGGGGGAAGACGTTCCTGGGCATCGGACACTCCCGGGGTCGGTGCGGACGCGGGCGGGGCGGACGGGGTGCAGCGGTCGGTGCGGCGCGGACGCGGCGCGCGGTCGGTGCGGCGCGGTGCAGCCCGGCCCGGCGCGCCCGGTGCGGTGCGGTGCGTGCAGGGCGACGCGGTCAGGGGCGCGGCAGGCCGCGGGTGGCGGGGTGCAGCGGCGGCCCGCCCGGACGCAGTGGGCGCGGCGGCGGGGCGGAGACGACCCGGGGTTCGTGGGCGGTGGCCGTGGTGCGGTCGATCAGGCCCATCCGACCGCGGTCGGCGAGGCCGAGCATCGGTGCGGTGATGACGCGCGGGGACTGCTCCCCGCAGGTGGGGCAGCGCGCCGTCGCGGGGGCGCTGCCGATCGGGTGCCGTTCCTCGACGGGGCCGTCGGCCCCGCACCGGTAGACGTAGAGCGCCACGGTCGTACCTCCCGGCACGCCGGGCGACCCGACATGCATCCGAGGAAATATTTTCCTGGGAAAGTACGACCGACGGGGCGGGGTGTCAACGGAACCCGTCAGAGTTGCTGGACGACGTCCCAGGCCACCCCGTCGGCGACGGCGAGGAACACCTGCTGGCGCAGGTGCCGCCCGTGCACCTCGACGGTCCCGCGCGGGCTCTCGTAGGCCAGCCCCTCGGCCACCGCGGTCATCGCCGGGACCTCCGGCGACCCGGCCCGGCGCATGAGCTCGGTCAGCAGCCGGACGCCCTCGTAGCAGGACTCGCCGAGGCTGTTGAGCACCGGCGCGTCCGGGCCGAAGCGGTGGGCGTGCGCGGCCGCGAAGTCCAGCCCCGACGCCGTCGCCAGGTCCTCGAAGTAGCCGGCCGAGGTGAGCAGGCCGCGGGTGTTCTCCGGGCCCGAGGCGAGCAGCACGTTCTCCTCGATCAGCGAGCTGAACCGCAGGATCTCCCGGTCCAGCCCGAGGGCGCAGAACGCCCGGTTGAACTCGACGGCGTCGTTGCCGATCAGCAGCATCAGGACGGCGTCGCAGCCGCTCGCCTCGACCCGGCGCAGCACGCGCGCGAAGTCCTCGGTGCCCAGCGGGACGTACATCTCGTCGCAGACCGTCCCGCCGATCCGGCGCAGGTGCTCGGTCGCGACCTGCGCGGACCGGCGCGGCCACACGTAGTCGTCGCCGACGATCGTCCAGCGGCGCACCCCGGCGGCCTCGGCGAACCAGCTCAGCGACGGGCCCAGCTGCAGGTCCGGGGTCTCCCCGGTCAGGAACAGCCCCGGTCGCTGCTCGCCGCCCTCGTACAGCGCGGTGTAGGCGTAGGGCACCCGCCCGCGGATCCGGGGCGCGACGGCCTCGCGGACCGCCGAGATGTGCCAGCCGGTGACCGCGTCCACGGCCCCGGCGCTGACCAGCGCATCGAGCTCGGCGGCGACGACGGCGGGTGGCGCGCCGCCGTCGACCGGCACCAGGTTGAGCTCCCGGCCGAGCACCCCGCCCGCGGCGTTGACCTCCTCGGCGGCCAGCGTCGCGCAGGTCTCGCAGGACGGTCCGAAGATGCCCGCCGGACCCTGCAGCGGGACGACCAGCGCCACGTTGAGCACCTCGCTCCCGCGCGCCGGCACCGCCGTCGCGCGCCCGGGGTCCGGGAACGGAGTCATGCAGGTGACGCTATCCATCGTGGCGTCGCCCACCTAGCGCCTCGTCGGAAAACGTCCCGTTACGATGCGCTCATGTCGGAGCCCGCGGAGCACGTGCGGCCGTCCGGGGACGAGTCGCTGCGCCTGCTCTGCGCGGTGGGCCGGACCCTGGACCAGGAGCTCGACGAGGCCCTGCGCGGCTGCGGGTCCGACGTCGACCAGTGGCGGGTGCTCGGTCTGCTCACCTCGCGCGGCGGCTGCACGATGAGCGTGGTCGCCGAGCACGCGCTGCTGCTGGCGCCGCGGGCGACCAAGCTCGTGGACCGGATGACCGCGGCGAACCTCGTGCACCGCAGGCCCGACGTCGTCGACCGGCGCCGGGTGCTCGTCGTCGCCACCGGGCGGGGCCGTGCGGCGCTCGCGGAGTGGGACGCCGCGGCGGCCGGGGTGCTGGACCGCTACCGGGACCTGCTGGGCGCCGACGCCGCCCAGTTCGACGACGTGCTGCGCCGGCTGCAGGACGCGACCGGGCGGGCCGGGGCGCCGGGCCTGGCCGGGCTCGCCGCGACCGAGGGCTGAGGCTGACGACCGACGGCGCCCCACCCGCGGGTGGGGCGCCGTCGGCGGACGCGCGGAGTGCTCAGGCGTTGCCGTCGAACAGGCTCGTGACCGAGCCGTCCTCGAACACCTGGTGGATCGCCTCCGCCAGCAGCGGGGCGATCGGCAGCACGGTCATGTTGTCGAACCGCTTCTCGGCCGGGATCGGCAGCGAGTCGGTGAAGACGACCTCCGACGCGCCGCAGTTCGCGAGGCGCTCGGTGGCCGGGCCGGACAGCACGCCGTGGGTGGCGGCCACGATCACGTCCGCGGCGCCCTCCTTGAGCAGCACCTCGACCGCCTTCGCGACGGTGCCACCGGTGTCGATCATGTCGTCGATGACCACGCAGCAGCGGCCCTCGATCTCACCCACCACCCGGTTCGCGACGGCCTCGTTCGGCTTGAGCGGGTCCCGGGTCTTGTGGATGAACGCCAGCGGGGTCCCGCCGAGGGTCTCGGCCCAGCGCTCGGCCAGGCGCACCCGGCCGGAGTCGGGGGAGACGACGGCGAAGTTCTCGGTCGGCCGGGTGCTCTTGATGTGCTGGGCGAGCACCGGCAGCGCGAACAGGTGGTCGACGGGGCCGTCGAAGAAGCCCTGGATCTGCGACGTGTGCAGGTCCACGGTCAGGATCCGGTCGGCACCGGCGGTCTTGAACATGTCCGCGACGAGGCGGGCCGAGATGGGCTCGCGGCCGCGGTGCTTCTTGTCCTGACGGGCGTAGCCCCAGAACGGCATGACCGCGGTGATCCGCTTGGCCGACCCGCGCTTGAGCGCGTCGACCATGATCAGCTGCTCCATGATCGCGTCGTTGATCGGGGCGGAGTGCGCCTGGATCACGAACGCGTCGCTCCCGCGGACCGACTCCTCGAAGCGGCAGAAGATCTCGCCGTTCGCGAAGGAGTAGGCGGACTGGGGGGTGACCGTGACGTCGAGCTCCTTCGCCACGTGCTCGGCGAGCTCCGGGTGCGCCCTCCCCGAGAACAGCATCATGTTCTTCTTGGGAGTGCCTGCGATCGCGCTCACCGTGCGGTGCCTCCTCGGCTGAGGTCTCTCGGGTCTGTCGTACCGGCGGAGGTGGTGTGACCTGCGCCGTCGCTGCTGGTCGTGCCGTTCGTGGACGGGTCGCTGCCCGCCCGCTGTGCCGCCTCGGCGGCGGGGGTGCCGGGCCGCTTGCGCGGCACCCACCCCTCGATGGTGCGCTGTGCTCCACCCGACACCGCGAGCGCCCCCGGCGGGACGTCGGAGCGGAGCACGGTCCCGGCGCCGGTGTAGGCGCCGTCCCCGACCGTGACCGGGGCGATGAACATGGTGTCCGACCCCGTCCGCACGTGGGATCCGATGACGGTCCGCTGCTTGCGGACGCCGTCGTAGTTGACGAACACCGACGAGGCGCCGATGTTGCTCATCTCGCCGATCGTCGCGTCCCCGACGTAGGTCAGGTGCGGGACCTTGGTGCCCGCGCCGATGTCGGAGTTCTTGACCTCGACGAACGTGCCGATCTTGCCGCGCTCGCCGAGGGCGGCGCCCGGGCGCAGGTAGGCGAACGGCCCGACCGACGCGCCGGGCCCGATCCGGGACTCCGACCCGTGGGTGCGGACGACGCTCGCGCCGGCCCCGACGACGGTGTCGGTCAGCGTGGTGTCGGGCCCGACCACCGCGGCCTCCCCGATCTCGCACGCGCCGTGCAGCTGGGTGCCCGGGTGCAGGACGACGTCGGGCGCGAGCCGCACGTCGACGTCGACCCGGGTGGTGGCGGGGTCGACCACGGTGACCCCGGCCAGCATCCACTCGCGCAGCACGCGGCGGTTCAGCTCCGCGCCGAGCTCGGCGAGCTGGACGCGGTCGTTCACGCCGCGCACGCGCCACTCGTCGTCGCAGCGGACGGTGTGCACCGTCCGGTCCGCGGCGACGGCGGCGGCGACCAGGTCGGTGAGGTAGAGCTCCTGCTGGGCGTTGTGCGCGGCCAGGCCCGCGATGCCCGTGCGCAGGAACGCGGCGTCGAAGGCGTAGACGCCGGAATTGACCTCCGCGATGGCCCGCTGCTCCGACGTCGCGTCGGTCTGCTCGACGATCCCGGTGACGGCACCGTCGGCGGTGCGCACGATCCGCCCGTAGCCGGTGGGGTCGGCGACCTCGCAGGTCAGCAGGGTGACCGCGGCGCCGTGGTCGGCGTGCTCGGTGACCAGCGCGGACAGGGTCGCGGTGTCGAGCAGCGGGACGTCGCCGTAGGTGACCAGGACGGTGCCGGTCAGGTCCGCGGGGAGCGGGGTGAGGCCGCTGCGGACCGCGTCGCCGGTGCCGAGGCGCTGCTCCTGGACGGCGGTGGTGGCGGTGCGGCCGAGGGCGGCGGAGATGCCGTCGACGGCCTGCTCCACCCGCTCGCGCTCGTGTCCGACGACGACCACGAGGTGCTCGGGGGCGGTACCGGCCAGTGCGTGCACCGCGTGGCCGAGCATGCTGCGCCCGCCCAGCTCGTGGAGCACCTTCGGCGTCGACGACCGCATCCGCGAACCCGCGCCCGCCGCGAGGACGATGCCGGCCGCGACCGTCGCCGTTCCGGGTGCCGGTCGGTCACCGGTGCCGGCCCGGTCGGGTTCGGGCATGTTCGGTTCCTCCTGCCGGACTCGCCGCCCGTGCCGGGCGGAGGACGCGGGACGCGCCGTGCCGGTACGGCATCGTACGGGGAGGGCCCCGGCCGACCCGGCGGGCCCGTCATGCCGGTGGTGACGCCGCCGTCGAAACCGAGATCAACCCTTCGGGTGGTAACCGGTCGGTACCGGTCTCGTTCCACCGTTCAGACGACGGTGGCCGACCGGCCACCGTCCGTGATGCCGATGAGCGGAGTGCGATGACGCGCGAGGTCGAGGGACGCCGTCGGCGGCCCCGGGTGACGACGGTCCCGGCCACGGTGGTGGCCCTGGTGCTGGCCGGGCTGACCGCCGGGACGATCGGGATCGCGTCCGCGGCGCCGACGGAGGCCGACCGTGGAGGTCCGGGGCGCGCCGAGGGCACGCCGTGCTCGGCGGCCGCGCGCGCCTGCGTCGACCTCGCGAACAGCACGGCGTGGCTGATCCGCGACGGGAGGATCGAGGCCGGGCCGGTCCCGGCGTCGTTCGGGAAGAAGGGTCAGCGCACCCCGGCCGGGGTCTTCCAGGTCCAGTGGAAGAACAAGGACCACCGCAGCGCGGAGTTCGACAACGCGCCGATGCCGTTCGCGGTCTTCTTCGCCCCCGGCGGCGTCGCCTTCCACGAGGGCAACACCGAGACCGAGTCCGCGGGGTGCGTCCGGCTGTCCCGTGCGAACGCCGAGCGCTGGTTCAACTCGCTGCAGGTCGGCGACCGGGTCGAGGTCGCCAACGTCCCGCAGTGACCGACGGCGTTTGGCGGTCCGGGGTGGCGGGAACGGCCGGGGCGGAGAACACTGCCGGATGATCGGTTGTGCAAAATCGGTCCCCACGACACGGAGGTAACGATGCCCACGCGCAGCGCTCGCACCGCATGGAACGGCACCCTGGAGGAGGGCTCCGGCCAGGTGGAGCTGTCCAGCTCCAAGGTCGGCACCTACGAGGTCAGCTTCCCCAAGCGCGCCGCGGACGACGCCGGTGGCACCACCAGCCCCGAGGAGCTCATCGCCGCGGCGCACTCCGCCTGCTTCGCGATGCAGCTGTCGGCGAACGTCGCCGAGGCCGGCGGGACCCCCGAGTCGCTCGACGTCTCCGCCGACGTCTCGCTCGGCCCGGACTCGGCCAACGGCGGGTTCAAGCTGACCGGCATCACGCTGAAGGTGCGCGGTGAGGTCACCGGCCTCGACGCCGACGGCTTCGCGAAGGCCGCGGAGGCAGCCAAGGCCGGCTGCCCCGTGTCGAAGGCGCTGACCGGCGTCGAGATCACGCTGGACGCCGCGCTGGAGAGCTGAGAACGACCCCTGCGACGCCCCCGTCCGGAGCCGGACGGGGGCGTCGTCGTGTCCGGTTCAGCCGCCCAGGCCGTCGAGGACGGGTCGGGCGGGGACGAAGAACGTGCACCCGGTCGTCGGGGTCGAGTAGTCGAGGATGCGGTCGTGCAGCGGCGGCGGGTCGCCGACGAACATCCGGCGCAGCATCGTCTCCACGACCCACAGCCGCCGGGAGTAGCCGATGAAGTAGGTGCCGTACTCACCGCGCCCCGGCGACGCGAACGGCATGTTGTCCCGCAGGATGTCGTGCTCGACGCCCTCGTCGTCGGTGATCGTGCACAGCGTCTTGTGCGACTTCTGGCCCTCCTCGGCGTCCGGCAGCTCCACCCCGTCGAACTTGGTCCGCCCGACGATCTCCTCCTGGGTGGCCACGCTCCGCCCGCGCCAGGCGGCCATGTCGTGCAGGTACCGCTGGACGACGACGTAGCTGCCGCCGGCGTGCGCCGGGTCCTCGTCACCGACCAGCGTCGCGGCCGGGAGGGCCGCGCCGTCCGGGTTGGCCGTGCCGTCGGCGAAGTCCAACAGGTCGCGGCCGTGCCGGTAGCGGAAGCCCGCGGTCTCGTCGACCACGGTGACCGCGTCGCCGAACGCCTCCAGCAGCAGCATCTCGAACCGCACGATCAGGTCCCGGGTGTCGGCCCGCAGGTGGAAGAGCAGGTCGCCCCCGGTGGCGACGGCGGTGTGCGTCGCGCCGGCGATCTTCCGGAACGGCGTGAGCTCGCGCGGCGCCGGTCCGCCGACCACCGTGTCCCACACCCGGTGCCCGATGCCCACCGTGCAGTGGAACGCCGCGCCGTCGGCGCCGATCCGGACGGTCCTGACCAGGCCGGAGGTGTCGCCGAGCACCGGGCGGACCCGGTCCTCCGCGCCGTCGGCGACCTGCAGGACGAGGAAGGCGGCTGCGGCGGTGAGCGGGGCGGTGACGTCCTGCGGCTCGGGAGCGGTGTCCGTGGTGGGGGTCACGGCCCCGCAGCCTAAGCCTGGAAGGGTGGCCGGGTGGACGAGATCCTCGATGCGGCGCTGCACCCGGTCCTGCGGGATCTCGCGGGCGCCGGTCCGGCGGCCCGGGTCCGGCTCCGCGACCAGGAGTGGTCCGGCGATCCCGGCCGTCCGTCGGCGATGCTGCGCGGGCCTGACGGCACCATGAGGGGGGTCGCGGTCCTCCGGGGCGACCCGCCGGAGCGGCGTGTGGCCGACGCCGCGGAGCAGGTGCAGGAGTGGGCGGTCGGGACGCTCGCCGCGGTCGGTGCGTCGAACTGGCCGGGCTGCCCCGCACATCCCGGGACCCACCCGTTGCGGGTCGGGATCCGTGCGGACCGGGCGTGGTGGGAGTGCCCGCGGACGGGCGACGGCGTCGCCGCCGTCGGGGAGCTGGGGGACCGCCGGTGACCGCGCCCCGGGGCATCGCCCTGTTCGGCCCCGGCGCGGGCGGTGACCCCGGCCGCGGGCCGCGACGCGCTGCCGGTCGTCGCGGTCGGGCACTCCATCGGCGGCTGGTGCCCCCCCGAGCCGCGGGTGTCGCGGCTGGCGGTGATCACCCCGCCGGTGGGCTGGTTCGCCGCGCCCGGCGCGCTCGCGGACGTGACGGTGGAGGTCGCGGTGCACGTCGACGTCGCCGTGACGAGCTGCCTCCGGGGGAGCGGCCCGCGGCCGGACTCGACCTCCGGGCGTTCCCGGACGGGCCGGCGGCGGCGGTCGTCGCAGATCTGGGGTGGCCGTCACCGTCGACGGCGGCCGGTTCCCGGGCCGGGAGACGGGGCGAGCCGGAGCGCTCCGCCGCCAGGATTCGAACCTGGACCATCGGAACCAAAATCCGAGGTGCTGCCGTTACACCACGGCGGATCGTGGGGCCTCGTCATCGTGACACGTCGGCGGCGCCGTCCTCGCAGCGCACCCGCCGTGCGCGTCAGCCGGAGATGACCGGGATCACGGACAAACACCCACGAAAGGGTGACCCGCACCCCGGGCGCGGCGGACCCCCGTCGAGTTGACACACTTCCGTGCGTGCTGAACACGGATGCTTCCGGGACGACGTCGTCGATCGGGTCCGGAACCGCGTTGACGTGCCGTCTCTGTGGCACGACCGACCTGCGCAGCTTCTGCGACCTGGGCGCCACACCGCCGTGCGAGCTGTTCCTCACCGCGCAGACGGCGCAACAACCCGAGCGGGCCTTCCCGTTGCACGTGCGGGTGTGCAACTCGTGTCTGCTCGCCCAGCTGCCGCCGGAGATCAGCCCGGAGGAGACGTTCGAGGAGTACGCCTACTTCTCCTCGTTCAGCTCGTCCTGGGTGGACCACGCGCGCCGCTTCGTGGACTCGGCGCAGGAGCGCGCCGGGCTGGACGCCGGCTCGTTCGTCGTCGAGGTCGCCTCGAACGACGGCTACCTGCTCCAGCACGTCGTCGCGAAGGGCATCCGCTGCCTGGGCGTCGAGCCGAGCGTGAACGTCGGTGAGGCCGCCCGCGAGAAGGGCGTCCCGACGCTGACCGCGTTCCTCACCCCGGAGACCGGCGCCCGGGTGCGCGCCGAGCACGGCCCGGCCGACCTGGTCTGCGGCAACAACGTGTTCGCCCACATCCCCGACGTCGTCGGGTTCGCGCGGGGCCTGCGCGCCATGGTCGCCGACGACGGCTGGGTCTCGATCGAGGTGCAGCACCTGCTGACGCTGGTCGAGCGCAAGCAGTTCGACACGATCTACCACGAGCACTTCCAGTACTACACGCTGCTCACCGGGCAGCGGGCGCTCGCCGCGGGCGGGCTGACCCTGGTCGACGTGGAGCTGCTCGACACCCACGGCGGCTCGATCCGGATGTGGGCGCGTCCGGCCGAGGTCGCCGGTGAGCCGAGCGCGCAGGTCCGCGAGGTCCTGGCCGCCGAGCAGGCCGCCGGGCTGCACACCCCGGAGGGGCACGACGGGTTCGCCGAGTCGGTCTCCACGATCCGCGACGACCTGGTCTCGTTCCTGATCGACGCCCGCAGGCAGGGCAAGCGGGTCGTCGGTTACGGCGCCCCGGGCAAGGGCAACACGCTGCTGAACTACTGCGGCATCCGGCCCGACCTGCTCGAGTACACCGTGGACCGGAACCCGTACAAGCACGGCCGGCTCACGCCGGGCACCCGGATCCCGATCTTCGCCCCGGAGCGGATCGCGCAGGACCGCCCCGACCACGTCCTGATCCTGCCCTGGAACCTGCGCACCGAGCTGACCGAGCAGCTGTCCTACGTCCGCGAGTGGGGCGGCACGCTGGTCTTCCCGATCCCGTCGCTCGAGGTGGTCTGACGTGAAGGTCGTCCTGTTCTGCGGTGGTTACGGCATGCGGATGCGCGACGGCGCGTCCGACCTGCCCAAGCCGATGCACCCGGTGGGTCCGCGCCCGCTGATCTGGCACGTGATGCGGTACTACGCCCACTTCGGCCACAAGGACTTCGTCCTGTGCCTGGGCTACGGCGCGCACCACATCAAGAACTACTTCCTGAACTACGACGAGACCGAGTCCAACGACTTCGTGCTGCACCAGGGCGAGGTCGAGCTCATGGGCAGCGACATCCAGGACTGGAACATCACGTTCGTCCACACCGGTCTGGACTCGCCGATCGGTGAGCGCCTGCGCCGGGTGAAGGCGCTGGTCAAGGACGAGGAGATGTTCCACGCGAACTACGCCGACGTCCTCACCGACGCCCCGCTGGACGCGATGGTGGAGCAGTTCGCCGGCACCGACGCCGTCGGCCAGCTGATGGCGGTGCCGCCGCAGTCGGCGTTCCACTGCGTCGACGTCGACGAGAACGGCAGGCTGGACTCGATCACCACGCTGCAGGAGATGCCGATCTGGGAGAACGGCGGCTACCTCATGTTCCGGCCGGAGATCTTCGACTTCCTGGAGAAGGACTGCGACCTGATCGCCGACGCCGCCGCCCCGCTGGCCCGCAAGGGCCGCATGTCGGCCTACCGGCACCGCGGCTTCTGGCAGCCCGCGGACACCGTCAAGGAGCGCAACGCGCTGGAGGCCGCCTACCAGAGCGGCGCGCGCCCGTGGATGCTCTGGGAGTCCCGCGAGACCGACCAGGACCCGCTGCAGGCCGCGATCGCCGAGATGCACCGCAGCAGCCACCAGCGCGACTAGGCCGCGATTCCGGGGGGAACGAGAGACCGTGCTGAACCTGTTGCCCGAGCGGCTGGACCGCATCCTGCTGCTCGGCGCCCACTGTGACGACATCCCGATCGGGGCCGGCGGGATGCTCCTGGAGCTGTGCCGCGCCTATCCGGGTGTGCACGTCACCGCGCTGGTCCTGACCGGGGCGGGGTCGCTGCGCGAGGAGGAGGAGCGGGCCGCGCTGGCCGCGTTCACCCCCGGCGCGCACCTCGACGTCGTCGTCATGGACCTGCCCGACGGCCGCGTCCCGCAGCACTGGGAGCGGGCGAAGATGGCGCTGGAGGACCTGCGCAGCCGCAGCGAGCCGGACCTGGTGATCGGCCCGTCGCCGCACGACGCCCACCAGGACCACCGGACGCTGTCGCAGATGATCCCGACCGCGTTCCGCGACCACCTGACGCTCGGCTACGAGATCCTCAAGTGGGAGGGCGACCTCGCCCAGCCGACGGTCTTCCTGCCGCTGTCCGAGCCGGTGCTCACCGAGAAGATCGCCAAGCTCAACGAGCACTACGGCAGCCAGCGCGACCGGACCTGGTTCGACGACGAGACCTTCCGCGGCCTGGCCCGGGTGCGCGGCGTGCAGTGCCACGCCCGCTACGCCGAGGGCTTCCACGTCCAGAAGCTGACGCTGTCCGCAGCGCCGATGATCGGTTCCGAGCCGTCCGGCTTCTGACCCGCACGCCCGCACACATCCAGCACCCACACGAGAGGGACACCATGCGCGTACTGCTCACCGGCCACCAGGGCTTCCTCGGGACGGTGATGGCGCCGCTGCTCGCCACCGCCGGTCACGAGGTCACCGGCCTGGACTCCGGGCTGTTCGCGGACTGCGTCCTGGGCTCGTTGGACACCCCCGACGTCGACGGCCTGAGCACCGACCTGCGCGACGTCTCCGTCGACCAGCTCTCCGGTTTCGACGCCGTCGTGCACATGGCGGCGCTGTCGAACGACCCGCTGGGCTCGCTGGCCCCGGAGATCACCTACGACATCAACCACCACGCGTCGACCCGGCTGGCCCGGCTGTCGAAGGAGGCCGGTGTCGGCCGCTTCGTCTACGCCTCCACCTGCTCGGTGTACGGCGCCCAGTCCGGTGACGACCTCGTCGACGAGGACGCCCCGCTCAAGCCGGTCACCCCGTACGCGATCTCCAAGGTCCGCGTCGAGGACGATCTCGCCGAGCTCGCCGACGCGGACTTCGTGCCGGTCTCGATGCGCAACGCGACCGCGTTCGGGTTCTCGCCGCGGCTGCGCGCCGACATCGTGCTGAACAACCTGGTCGGCCGGGCGATCCTGACGAACGAGGTCACGGTGCTGTCCGACGGCACCCCGTGGCGCCCGCTCGCGCACGCCGAGGACATCGCCGGTGCGGTCGTCGCGGCGCTGTCGGCCCCGGCCGACGTCGTCCGGGCGCGGGCCTACAACGTGGGCACCGAGAAGAACAACCGGACCGTCGCCGAGATCGCGCAGGCCGTGATCGACGCCGTCCCCGGCTCGACGCTGAACATCACCGGCGAGGCCGGCAACGACCCGCGCTCCTACCGGGTCGACTTCGCCCGGGCCCGCAAGGAGCTCGGCTTCGAGGCGTCCTGGACGATCCCGGCCGGTGCCGAGCAGCTCGCCACCGAGTACCGCAACCGCGGCCTCACCCAGGACGCGTTCGACAGCTCCTTCACCCGCCTCGCCGTGCTGAACCGCAGGCAGGCGGCGGGCGAGCTCGACGGGTCGATGCACGTCGTCAAGTAGTCCGCACTCGGTCGACGGCCCGTCCCGCGCTACGGTCGCGGGGCGGGCCGTCGTCGTCACCAGGGGGTGCCCATGTGCCGCAACATCCGGACGCTGCACAACTTCGAGCCGCCGGCCACGACCGACGAGGTGGACGCCGCGGCGCTGCAGTACGTCCGCAAGATCGCCGGGGCGGCGAAGCCGTCGCAGGCCAACGCCGAGGTGTTCGAGAAGGCCGTCGCCGCCGTCGCCGAGGCGACCCGGGAGCTGCTCGACGGGCTGACCACGACCGCCCCGCCGAAGGACCGCGAGGTGGAGGCGGCGAAGGCCAGGGCGCGGGCGGAGCTGCGCTACGCCCGCTGAGGGAGCTGCAGGTCGGTTCCAGGTCCGGGACGAAGGTCAGGTGCCGGCTCGAGTCGTCCCCGATCACCGGCGGGGGCCCGCCCGACCCACGCCACCGCGACGCCGGCCGCGTCGGGGACCGGGGCGAGGGCCTCGCCGAAGCACACCACGGCGCTGCGGCCCGGGGTGTCCACTGCGGGGTTCTCCTCCGCCGTCGTCGACCGATCTGCCGCGGCGACGCTGGAACAGCCGAACCTGATACGCGACCAGTGCTGCAACATGAGCAACACGCCTGCTCAGAGGGGAGAACGGGATGCTCCGGTACGCGTCGCTCGGCGCCGAACGGCCCGGCCCGTACGCCAAGTCGGTCCCGTCGCTGCCCGGCACGGTCGACGAGTGGCTCGCCGGCGGGCCGCGGCTGTCGGACCTGGCCACACCCGTCCTCACCCTCGACCGGGCGGCCCTGCACGCCAACGCCGAGCGGATGGCCGGCTGGTGTGCCGCGCACGGCGTCGACCTCGCCCCGCACGGCAAGACGACGATGGCCCCCGCGCTGTGGGACCTGCAGCTGCGCCACGGCGCCTGGGGGATCACCGTCGCGACGCCGTGGCAGGCGCGGATCGCGATCGACGCCGGCGTGCGACGGGTGCTGCTGGCCAACGCGCTCGTCGACCCGGCCGGGGTGCGCGCCGTCGCCGCCGCCCGCGACGCCGACCCGGACCTGGAGGTCCTCAGCTGGGTCGACTCGGTCGACGCCGTCGCCGCGATGACCGCCGCGGCGGGCTCCCCGGCGCGGCCGCTCGCCGTCGCCGTCGAGCTGGGGGCGCCCGGCGGGCGCACCGGTGCGCGGACCCTGGACGAGGCCGGGCGGGTCGCCGCGGCCGTCCTCGCGAGCCCGGCGCTCGTGCTGGCCGGCGTCGGCGGCTACGAGGGCGCGCTCGCGCACGACCCGTCGGCGGAGTCGCTGGCGACCGTCCGCGCCTACCTCGGCGACCTCGCCGAGCTGCACCGGCTGCTCGCCCCGTCCTACGGGACCGACGAGGTCGTGGTCACCGCGGGCGGCAGCGCCTACTTCGACCAGGTCGTCGCCGCGCTGGCCGGGCTCGCCGACGCGCGCACCCGCGTCGTGCTGCGCTCGGGCGCCTACCTCGTCCACGACGACGGCTTCTACCGCGGCATCTCCCCGCTGGCCCGCGACGACGAGCGGCGCCCGTTCCGCTCGGCCATGCACGTGACCGCCCGGGTGGTGTCGACCCCCGAGCCCGGCCTGGCGCTGCTCGACGCGGGCAAGCGCGACGTCCCGTTCGACGAGGGGCTGCCCGAGCCGCAGCGGATCGCTGACGACCTCGGGGCGCCCTCGCGGCCGCTGACCGGCACCGTCACCGCCGTCAACGACCAGCACGCGTTCCTGCGCACCGAGGAACCGGTCCGGATCGGGCAGGTCGTCCGGCTCGGGCTCTCACACCCGTGCACCGCGTTCGACAAGTGGCGCTGGATCCCTGTGCTCGACGCCGACGGTGCCGATCCGCGGGTCGTCGAGCTCGTCCGGACGTTCTTCTGAGGGGCACCCTGCTGCGCGGCGGCACGGTCGTCGACGGGACCGGCCGGCCCCGGGTACGTCGCGGACGTGCGGGCTCAGGCGTTCGTGAGTGCGTCCTCGAACTCCTCGGCCTTCAGCGGGGCGAGGTCGGAGACCCGCAGGAAGTCGCCCAGCGTGGTGCCGGTCGCGCCCGAGTCGACGTTGCGCGGGCCGCGGCCTGCCCGGACGTCGTCGAGGTTGATCGTGCGCAGGTCGTAGGAGAACCGGGTGACGTCGGAGGTGTTCGGCGCCGACGCGTGCAGGTGGTTCGACGAGAACATGAACACGTCACCGGACTGCCCGGCGATCCGGATCTCGCCGCGGGACTCGAAGTCCTCCAGCGGGAGCGGGTGCGGACGGGTGTCGGTGGTTTTCTCGCCGGCGGCCGTGGTGCGGTGCTTGGCGACCCACTCGTCGTAGTCGTACTGGTTCGAGCCGTTCTTCACCGGACGGTCGAAGTAGTCGGTGTACATGCTCATGACGTTGTCGCCGACGACGTCGAACACCGGGGTCCAGTAGTTCACGAGCTGCTGCGGGTGGCCGTACCACATGTCGCGGTGCGCCTTGTAGTTGTAGGACACCCCGGCGGTGAGGAACTGGTCGGCCGGGATCACGCGCAGCCGCGGGATGTCGAAGTAGGTGCGCTCGGGGTCGACCCCGAAGTCGACGGCGAACTGCTGGCAGAGCGCCTTGGTCCGGTCGCCATTGGTGAACTCGCGCTTGAGCGGCTCGACGCGGCGGACGAACTCGTCGACGTCCATCTCGTACTGGGCCCGCTCCGGGTCCAGACCCTCGAAGGCCTGGCCGATCAGGTCCTTGGCGTGGTCGGCGAGGGCGTTCGCGCCGCCGATCCCGCTGTAGAGGTGGAAGTCGCCCCGGAACAGGGACTCGCGGCGCGCGTCGTCGTCGATCCGGCGGTTGAGGTAGACCGTGATCACCGCTTGCTCCTCCGTGCTGGCTCGGGGTCGGAACCCGTCTGACGCCTGTCGACGCTAGCGCACACGATCGGGCGACCATCTACGATGCGACGTAGTAGTCGCGGCGAGCGACACCGTGTCCGGAAGATCCGTTTGGTGCGGTCCACTCCGTCGTGGTTAGCTGAGCCTCACCTATGGAGGAGGCGGCGATGTCGGTCGTGACCGAGGACCGGGCGGCGGTCCGTGTGGTGGGTCTGCAGCGGCTCTCGGACGTCTTCGTCCGGGCCGAGCTCGAGGGGGAGGGGCTCGCCGGTCTCGGCCTGCCGGGCGTCCCCGACGAGGCCTGCGTCTTCCACTTCCCGCTGCCCGACGGCGGCCGCGACGACCACGGTCGCTGGTACACCCTGCGCTCCGTCAGCCCGTGCCGCACCCGGGCGTCCATCGACCTGGTCTGCCACCCCGGCGGGGTCGGCGCGGGCTGGGCCCGGCGGGCCCGTGTCGGCGACGAGATCGAGGTCTCGCACTCGAACAGCTGGTTCAAGCGCCCCGCCGGCGTCGGCTGGCAGGTCCTCGTCGGCGACGCGGCCGCGCTCCCGGCGCTCGCCCGGATCGTCACCGAGACCCCCGACGGCGTCGACACCGAGGTCGTCCTGGAGATCGACGAGGTCCCGGCCGACTTCCCCGCGCGGGCGCGGGTCCGCCGCGAGCCCGCGAGCGAGACCGGCAGCCGGCTGGCGGAGATCGTCGCCGGGCTGGTGCTGCCGGACGGGCCCGGCTACGTCTACGTCGGCGGTGAGGCGTCCGCGACCCGCGCCGCCCGCAAGCACCTGCGCCACGAGCGCGGCCTGCCGCCCGGCGCCTACGGCGTGCTCGGCTACTGGCGTCGGGACGCCGACACCTTCCGCCGCACCTGGCAGGCCAACCAGGAGCGCTTCGAGAAGGCCTACGCCGACGCGGCGGCCGCCGCCGGGGGCGACGACGAGCGGATGCTCGACCTCTACGAGGCGACCCTGGAGCGCGACGGGCTGCTCTGAACGGGGCTGCTCCGGGCCGGGCTGCACGCGCTCGGTGACCGCGACCCACGCGGCCGTCGGACGGCGGATCGCGGTCGGTGGAGCGGACGGGCCCGGACGTGCCGCGGGACACCGACGCCTCGGTCGGCGCCCGCGCGGGCCAGGCGTAAAGTCGGAGCCCGGCACCCCGACCGGGTCGGGAGCCCTACCGCGACCCGGGCAGGGGTCTGTCCTGCCCGCGGCCGGCCCCGTCGCCGCGCGCACCGCCAGCCCACCTCCACCGAGGAGCCAGCGCCGTCGTGGCCATCCTGTCCGGTCTGCTCACCTCCGCCCTGTCCGACGCCGGTCTCCGCGCCGCCGTCGACGCCGCCCGTGCCGCGGACACCCGCGCCGGCGAGACCCCTGCCGTGCAGGTCGAGGGCCCCTCCGCGGTGCGCCCGCTGCTCGCCGCCGGGCTCGCCGAGACCTCCACGGTGCTCGCCGTGACCGCCACCGACCGGGAGGCCGAGGACCTCGCGGCCGCGGTGTCGGACCTGCTCGGCCACGGCGAGGCGCTCGATTCCGCCGCCGACACCGTGCACGACTGCGCGGGCGCGCCGGTCGTCGTACTGCCGAGCTGGGAGACGCTGCCGCACGAGAAGCTGTCCCCGCGCCCGGACACCGTCGCCCGCCGGCTGACGATCTTCCACCGGCTCTCCTCGGCGGAGACCGCCCCGCGGGTGGTCGTGACCGCGGCGCGCAGCCTGATCCAGCCGGTCGCGCCCGGGCTGGGCACGCTCGCCCCGGTGACGCTGGCCGTCGGCGAGGAGTACGACTTCGAGCAGCTCCTGGTGCGGCTGGTCGAGCTGGCCTACAGCCGCGCCGAGATGGTCACCACCCGCGGCGAGTTCGCCGTGCGCGGCGGCATCCTCGACATCTTCCCGCCGACCGCCGAGCACCCGGTGCGCGTCGAGTTCTGGGGCGACGAGGTCTCCGAGGTGCGGTCGTTCTCCGTGGCGGACCAGCGCTCGGTCGGCGAGGTCACGCGGATCGACGTGCCGCCGTGCCGCGAGCTGCTGCTCACCACCCCGGTGCGCGAGCGGGCCGGCGAGCTGGCCCTGGAGCAGCCCGAGACCGCGGGCCCGGGCCGCAACCCGCTGCGCGAGCTGCTGGAGAAGCTGTCCGAGGGCATCCCCGGTGAGGGCATGGAGTCGCTGATCCCGGCGCTGGTCGGCGGGGAGATGCAGACGCTCACCGACCTGCTCCCGGACGGGACGCGGGTGCTGCTCGCCGACCCCGAGCGCATCCGGACCCGCTGCGCGGACCTCGTGCGCACCGGGCAGGAGTTCCTGGAGGCGTCCTGGCTGGCGTCCGGCTCCGGCGGCGAGGCCCCGACCGACGTCTCCGGGTCGGCCTACCGCGACCTGCGCGTCACGCTGGACCACGCGACGGCGACCGGCCGCCCCGTGGTCTCGCTGTCGCCGCTGCTGTCGGGCTCCGACGAGGTCGTCGTGGCGGGCGTGCACGAGATCGAGCCCTACCGGGGCGACACCGACCGCGCGCTGACCGACCTGCGCGCGCACGTCGCCACCGGCGGCGCCGCGGTGCTCGTGCTGGCCGGGCAGGGCACCGCCGACCGCTCGCTGGAGCAGCTGCGCGAGGCCGAGGTCCCCGCCTCCGCCGTCCCGGTGCTCACCGACGCCCCGGAGAAGGGGATCGTCACCGTCACCTGCGGGCGCGTGCTGAACGGGTTCACCGCGCCGGAGGTCGGGCTGGTCGTCGTCTCCGAGGCCGACCTGACCGGCAGCCGCGCCGGGCTCGACACCGCGCCGCGCAAGACCACCCCGCGCAGGCGCAACGCCGTCGACCTGGCCGTGCTGCAGCCCGGCGACTTCGTCGTCCACAACCAGCACGGCATCGGGCGCTTCATCGAGATGAAGGAGCGCACCGTCCAGGGCGCCACCCGCGAGTACCTGGTGCTGGAGTACGCCAGCTCCAAGCGCGGTCAG
Organism: Pseudonocardia tropica; assembly: GCF_040105315.1. NCBI lineage: Bacteria > Bacillati > Actinomycetota > Actinomycetes > Pseudonocardiales > Pseudonocardiaceae > Pseudonocardia > Pseudonocardia tropica. Next base: position 23,248 of record NZ_JBEDNP010000017.1, on the reverse strand, counting down.
CCCGCGGACCGGCTGTTCGTGCCGACCGACGCCCTCGACGAGATCAGCCGCTACGTGGGCGGCGAGCAGCCCGCCGTCAACAAGCTCGGCGGCGGGGACTGGGCCAAGACCAAGAGCCGCGCCCGCAAGGCGGTCAAGGACATCGCGGCCGGTCTCGTGCAGCTCTACGCGGCGCGCCAGGCCTCCCCGGGGCACGCGTTCGGGGCGGACACCCCCTGGCAGCGCGAGCTGGAGGACGCCTTCCCCTACACCGAGACCCCCGACCAGCTGTCGGCCATCGACGAGGTCAAGCGGGACATGGAGCGCCCGGTCCCGATGGACCGCGTCATCTCCGGCGACGTCGGTTTCGGCAAGACCGAGATCGCGGTGCGGGCGGCGTTCAAGGCGGTGCAGGACGGCAAGCAGGTCGCCGTCCTCGTCCCGACGACGCTGCTCGCCACCCAGCACCTGTCGACGTTCTCCGAGCGGATGCGCCAGTTCCCGGTGACCGTGCGCGGGTTGTCGCGGTTCACCGACCCGGCCGAGGCGCGCGAGACGATCGAGAAGCTCGCAGACGGCACCGTCGACGTCGTCGTCGGGACGCACCGGCTGCTCCAGACCGGCATCCGCTACAAGGACCTCGGCCTGGTGATCGTCGACGAGGAGCAGCGCTTCGGCGTCGAGCACAAGGAGCACATCACCGCGCTCCGGGCGCACGTCGACGTGCTCACCCTGTCCGCGACGCCGATCCCGCGGACCCTGGAGATGAGCCTCGCCGGCATCCGCGAGATGTCGGCGATCACCACCCCGCCCGAGGAGCGGCACCCGACCCTGACCTACGTCGGCGCCTACGACGACAAGCAGGTCGCCGCCGCCCTGCGCCGCGAGCTGCTGCGCGACGGCCAGGTGTTCTACGTGCACAACCGGGTCAGCTCGATCGACCGGGCGGCCAAGAAGATCCAGGACCTCGTCCCCGAGGCTCGGGTCGCCGTCGCGCACGGGCAGATGAACGAGGACCTGCTGGAGCGGACCGTCAGCGCGTTCTGGCACCGCGAGTTCGACGTGCTGGTCTGCACCACGATCGTCGAGAACGGCCTGGACATCTCCAACGCCAACACCCTGATCGTCGAGCGCTCCGACACCCTGGGCCTGTCCCAGCTCCACCAGCTGCGCGGCCGGGTCGGGCGTGGCCGCGACCGCGGCTACGCCTACTTCCTGTTCCCGGCCGAGCACCCGCTCACCGAGACCGCGCACGACCGGCTCGCCACCATCGCCCAGCACTCCGAGCTCGGTTCCGGCGCGGCCGTCGCGATGAAGGACCTGGAGATCCGCGGCGCGGGCAACATCCTCGGTGCCGAGCAGTCCGGCCACATCGCCGGCGTCGGGTTCGACCTCTACATCCGCCTGGTCGGGGAGGCCGTCGCGGCGTTCCGCAAGCAGGCGGGCGGGGAGATCGGGGCCGAGCCGGAGGAGCTGCAGGAGGTCCGGGTCGACCTGCCGGTCGACGCGCACGTCCCGCACGACTACGTCGACGGCGAGCGGCTGCGCCTGGAGGTCTACCGCAAGATCGCCGAGGCGCCGGACGACGCCGCGCTCACCGCGATCGTCGAGGAGCTGACCGACCGCTACGGCGAGCCCCCGACCCCGGTGCGCAACCTGCTGGAGGTCGCCCGGTTCCGCCAGCTCTGCCGCCGCCTCGGCATCCGCGAGGTCGCCTCGGCGGGCACCCAGCTGCGGATCGGCCCGATGCAGCTGCCCGACTCCGCCCAGCTGCGGCTGCGCCGGCTCTACCCGAAGGCGCAGTACAAGGCGGCCGCGCAGGTCGTCACGGTGCCCAAGCCGGTGGCGGGCGGGCGGATCGGCGGCGCCGCGATGCGCGACGTCGAGCTGCTCGGCTGGTGCGCGGAGCTGCTGCTGCAGATCGTGCCGACCTCCACCCCGGTGCACAGCTCGGCCTCGTCCTGACGCCGCTCCGACCGGCCCCGACGCCGCGTTCGCGGTCGGGATCAACGGCACAGGGGATCGACGTCGCCGGCCGGCCGGAGCCGGAACCGTGCCCGGCGGCCGGCGCGCGGCCGCGGACGTCCGGGCACGACGACGGCGCCGCTCCCCGGTCGTGCCGTCGGGCCGACCTGCGACGGCGCCGACGCGCTCTACCGCAGGCACCCCTACTGCTCCCGGACGACCCGTGCGCCGGTGAGGTGGTCCGGCTGCTGCACACCGGCGCCCCCGCCGGCTGCTCCTCGGTGCGCTCCGACGGCTTCGCCCCGCTGCGCCGCGTCTGGACCGGGGACCCCGCCGCGGGCGGGTCCGGAATGTCGGTGCGTGCGGCTAACGTCGCCGTGTGAGCTTCCTGCGCCATCCCCACCTGTCGGGTGACACGCTCGTCCTGGTCGCGGAGGACGACCTGTGGACGGCTCCGGTCGAGGGCGGGCGGGCCCACCGCCTGACCGCGGACGGGGTGCCCGTCACCGCACCGCGCTTCTCGCCCGACGGCGGGTCCGTCGCCTTCGCCTCGCGCCGCGACGGCGCGCCCGAGGTGTACCGGGTCGACGCCGAGGGTGGCACGCCCGCCCGGCTCACCTGGTGGGGCGAGGCGCCGACCCGCGCCGCGGGCTGGACCCCCGACGGCGCGGTGGTCGCGCTGTCCGCGCACGGCGACGCGACCTCCCGGCTGTGGGCGTACGCGGTCCCGGCGACCGGCGGGGCGCCGGAGCCGCTGCCGCACGGCACGCTCTCCGCGCTCGCCCACCAGCCCGGCGGACCCGCCGTGCTCACCCAGGTCGAGGGCGGTCGCGACGCGGCCCACTGGAAGCGCTACCGCGGTGGGCGCGCCGGCCGGCTGTGGCTCGACGCCGCCGGGACGGGGGAGTTCACCCGGGTCCTGGCCGGTCTGGCCGGGCAGCTGGAGTGCCCCATGATCGTCGACGACGGCGCGGGTCCCCGGCTGGCGTTCGTCTCCGACCACGAGGGCTGGGGGAACGTCTACTCCGTCCCGCTCGCCGACCCCGGCACCGACCTGCGCCGGCACACCGACCACGGCTCCGGCGGCGGCACCGACTTCTACGCCCGGCACGCGAGCACCGACGGGCGCCAGGTGGTCTACGAGTCGGCCGGGGAGATCTTCCTGCTCGACGACCTGTCCGCCGCCTCGCAGCCGCGCCGGATCGACGTCCGGCCCGGCGGGCCGCGGCGCGCCCGCGAGCCGTTCCGTGCGTCGCTGCCCGCCGACCTCGGCCCGGTCCGGCCGGACCGCACCGGCCGCGCGAGCGTCGTGTCGGTGCGCGGCACCGTGCACCGGCTCACCCACCGCGACGGCCCCGCCCGCGCACTGCTCGCCGAGCCCGGCGTGCGGGCCCGGCTCGCGCACCCGCTCGGCACGCAGCGCGCCGTGTGGGTGGACGACGCGACCGGCGAGGACGCGGTGGTCGTCGCCCCGCTCGACCCGCACGCCCCGGCCGCCCCGGAGCGGGCGCGGTACGCCGCGGGCGGCATCGGGCGGGTCCTGGAGCTGGCCCCGGCACCGGACGGCTCCGCCGTCGCGCTCACCACGCACGACGGCAGGCTGCTGGTGCTGCACACCGGCGCCGACCCCGCACCGGACCCGGCGCCCGGCCCCGACGACCGGCCCGACGACGGCGTGGTCGACGAGACCGTCCCGGCCCGGGCGGTGGGGGAGCTGCGCGAGCTGCACCGCGGCACCGCGGGCGAGCCCTCCGACGTGTCCTGGTCACCGGACTCGGCCTGGCTGGCCTGGTGCGACCCGGCCCCCGAGGGGCTGTCGCGGATCGTGCTCACCCGGGTCGCCGACGGCGAGCACGCCGAGGTCACCCCGGCCCGCTTCCACGACAGCGACCCGGTCTTCACCGCCGACGGCAGGCACCTGGCGTTCCTGTCCCGGCGGGTGTTCGACCCCAGCTACGACGAGCACTCCTTCGACCTGACCTTCGGCACCGGCTGGAAGCCGTTCCTGGTGCCGCTGGCCGCGCGGACGCCCTCGCCGTTCGGGGCGGGGCCGGACGGCCGCCCGGTGGACCCGGCCGACGAGGGCCCGGACGACCCGCCCGCCACCCCGCCGCCGGCCCCGCCGGAGCCCGGCGACGAGCCCGAGCCGTCCGGTGACGGTGCCGCCGACGGAGCCGCCGAGGGTGCGGGCCGCGGGGTGGCCGCGGCGACCGGGGCCGGGGCGCAGGCCCGGGGCGGGGCGCGCGGCGGCCGTCGCCGGTCCGGGCGGGACGCCGACGAGGCACCGCCGGAGGTCGTCGTCGACGTCGAGGGGCTGGCCGACCGCGTCGTCGGCGTGCCGGTCGAGGCCGCCCGCTACACCCGGCTCGCCGCGGTCCGGGGCGGCCTGGTGTGGCTGCGGCTGCCCAGTGGCACCGGCGTGCTCGGCGACAGCCTCCCCGACGACGACGCCGAACCCGACCGCGCCGTGCTGGAGCGGTTCGACCTGGCCCGGCGCACGGTCACCGTCGTCGCCGACCCGGCGTCGTCGTTCGCGGTGAGCGGCGACGGCGCCCGGCTCGTCGTCCGCGACCGGGGCACGGTGCGGCTGCTGCGCGCCGACCGCGGCCACGCCACCGCCCCGGAGGACGACGCGGGCGGCGACGAGTTCACGATCGACACCCGCCGGCTCGTGGTCACCGTCGATCCGGTCGCGGAGTGGCGGCAGATGTTCGACGAGACCGCCCGCCTCATGCGCGACCACTTCTGGGTCGAGGACATGGCGGGTGTCGACTGGGCCGCCGAGACCGCCCGGTACCGGCCGCTGGTCGACCGGGCCGGGAGCCACGACGACCTGCTCGACGTGCTGTGGGAGCTGCACGGTGAGCTCGGCACCTCGCACGCCTACGTCATCGGCGGCCGCGCCGGCGGCGACCCGACCGGGCGTCCCGGCCTGCTCGGCGCGGACCTGGAGCCCGACCCCGGCGGCGGCCCGGGACGGCGGGTCCGGCGCGTCCTGCCGCCGGAGACCTCGGCGCCCGCCGCGCGCAGCCCGCTGTCCGGTCCGGGCGTCGACGTGCGGGCCGGGGACGTGCTGCTGGAGGTGAACGGGCGTCCGCTCGACCCGCACTGGGGGGTCGCGCCGCTGCTCGTCGCGACGGCCGGGAGCACCGTGGAGCTCACCGTGCGCTCCGGCCCCGACCGGCCCGACGCGGGCACCGTCCGCCGCGTCGCGGTGCGCCCGCTGCACTCGGAGGACGAGCTGCGCTACCAGGACCGGGTGGCCCGGCTGCGCGCCGAGGTCGCCGAGCGTTCCGGCGGGCGGCTGGGCTACCTGCACGTGCCGGACATGATGGGCTACGGCTGGGCGCAGCTCCACCGCGACCTCGCCCGCGAGACCGCGAAGGACGGCCTGCTGCTCGACGTGCGCGGCAACCGCGGCGGGCACACCTCGCAGCTGGTGGTGGAGAAGCTCGCCCGCCGCGTCATCGGGTGGGACCTGCCCCGGCACGGCGCACCCGCCACCTACCCCGAGCAGGCGCCGCGCGGGCCGGTGGTGACCCTGGCCGACGAGCGCTCCGGCTCCGACGGCGACATCGTCACCGCCGCCATCAAGCGGCTCGGGGTCGGTCCGGTCGTCGGGACCCGCACCTGGGGCGGGGTGATCGGCATCGACAGCCGCTACCGGCTCGTCGACGGCACCCTGGTCACCCAGCCCCGCTACGCCACCTGGTTCGACGACGTCGGCTGGACGATGGAGAACCACGGCGTCGATCCCGACGTGGAGGTGGTGGTGACCCCGCAGGACCGGGCGGCCGGACGGGACCCGCAGCTGGACCGGGCGATCGCGATCGCCCTGGCCCGGCTCGACGAGCACCCGCCCGCACGGCCGCCGGACCTCGCGGGGCGACCGTCGGCGACCCGGCCCGCGCTGCCGGGACGGCCGGGCGGGGGAGATCGGCACCACACCGCGTGAGAGGCTGACGGCCGTGCGCACTCGCAGGATCACCGCCGCCCTGCTGATCGTCGGGGCCGTCGCTGTCACCGGGGCCGGTTGCGGCACCGGACCGAGCCGGGTCGACTCCGCCGCGATCGTCGGCGAGAGGTCGATCCCGCTCGCCACCGTGCAGCCCGCGATCACCTCGGTGCTGACCCGGCCCGGGCTGGTGGACGGTCTCAAGTCCCAGGGCGGGTCCGAGGCCGACATCGGGCGGGCCGTGGTGTCCCAGCTGGTGATCCGCGACCTCATCGGCCTGACCGCCCCGGAGCAGGGCGTGACCGTGTCCGACCAGCAGGTCGCCGCGGCGATCGCCCAGCAGGGCGGCGAACAGGCGGTGCAGGAGTCGTCGCTGGCGGTCGGCGGTGCGCCGGCCGCCACCCGGGACGAGCTCACCCTGGCCGAGCTCGCCCGCCGCGAGCTGCCGCGGCTGTCGGTGACCGCGGACGTCGCGGTCGCCCAGGACCGGGCACAGGCCACCACGCTGGCCCGCGAGGTCGCCGCCGGCGGGCAGCGGGCCGAGGCGGCGCTGGCCGGTGCGGGCACCACCCAGCGCGGGCTCGCGATCCGCCCGGCCGAGACCCCGCAGGCCGCGCTCACCCCGCTGATCGGCATCCCGGCCGGCTGGGTCGCGGCGTTCCCGCTGGGCAGCGGCCAGGGCTGGGTCGTGGTCCGGGTCACCGAGCGCGACCTCGGCGCGCCCGCCGCGGGCGGCGCGGTCGGCCAGCTCGACCAGCGCTCGCTGTCCGAGGCCGGGATCCGCATGCTCACCCCCACCGCGCTGCGCACCGGGGTGCAGCTCAACCCCCGCTACGGCGAGTGGGACCCGATCCAGATGCTCGCCGTGCCGACCGCCGAGGACGCCTCCGTGGTGTTCCCGGTCGCCGCGGGCAACCCGACCCCGCCCGCCCCCTGATGGCCGCGACGGTCGTCGTCTGCCCCCGGCGCGGGGCCGCACTCCCGGCCGCGGCGCTGCCGCTGCTGCGCTCCGCGACCGACGTGCTCGCCGTGCCCGGTCTCGACGCCGGCGCCGCAGCCGGTGCCGTCGACTGGACCGGCACCGATCCCGCCGAGCTCGCCGACGGCACGGTGCTGCTGGTCCCGGCGGGTCATCCCGCCGCCGCGCACCCCGGTGCGGTGCCGCCGCCCTCCGGGCACGCGGCGCTCGACGCCGTCGCGGTGATGGACCGGCTGCGCTCGCCCGGCGGCTGCCCGTGGGACGCCGAGCAGACCCACACCTCGCTGCTGCGCTACCTCGTCGAGGAGTGCTACGAGCTCTACCAGGCCGTCGAGGACGGCGACCGCACCGAGCTGCGCGAGGAGCTCGGCGACGTCCTGCTGCAGGTGCTGTTCCACGCCCGCGTCGCCACCGAGCACGACGGCGCCCCGTTCGGGATCGACGAGGTCGCGACCGGACTGGTCGACAAGCTCGTCGGCCGCCACCCGCACGTGTTCGCCGCGGGGGAGACGGTCGCCACGGCCGCCGACCAGGACCGCCGCTGGGACGAGCTCAAGCGCGCCGAGAAGCAGCGCGAGTCCAGCGTCGACGGCATCGCGACGGTCCAGCCGGCCGTCGCGCTCGCCGCGAAGCTGACCTCCCGCACCGCGAAGGCGGGACTGCCCGCGGACCTGCTGCCCGCCGACGACGGCGCCGGTGCCGCGCTGTTCCGGCTGGCCGCGTCCGCGCAGCTCGGCGGTGGTGACCCGGAGGCCGCGCTGCGGACGGCCGCACGTGAGTTCGAGGCGCGGGTGCGGTCGGCGGAGAAGGCCGCCGCCGCGGACGGGCTCGACCCGCACGCGCTGACCGCCGAGGACTGGCGCCGCTACTGGGACGGTCCCTGACCCCCACCCCGATCGGGTGATACCCGCCGGTAACGTGTGAGCGTGCGCACCCAGTCGCTGCTCGCGGCCATCGGCGGCATCCTGGCCCTGATCGTGGTCGTCTCGCTGGCGACCGGCCCGGACTTCGGGCCGTCGCTGCCCCGGACCCCGGTCGACCGGCGGTCCGCCCCGCCCGCGTCCGCTCCGCTGTCCGCGGGCACCGACGTCGTCGCGTGGGCCCGGGCGACCGCGGCCGAGGCCGACATCCCCGAGCGGACCCTGCAGGCCTACGCGAACGCCGAGCTGCGCCAGCGCGAGCGCACCCCGGACTGCCGGCTGAGCTGGGCGACGCTGGCCGGGGTCGGGCGGATCGAGTCCCGGCACGCGACGTTCCGCGGCGCCGAGCCCGGCCCGGACGGCCGCGTCGACCCGCCGATCATCGGCATCCCGCTCGACGGCACCGGCGGCACCCGCCGGGTGGCCGACACCGACGGCGGCCGCCTCGACGGCGACCCGGTGCTGGACCGCGCGGTCGGGCCGATGCAGTTCCTGCCCGGGACCTGGGCGCGCCACGGCGCGGACGGCGACGGCGACGGCGTCGCCGACCCCCAGCAGGTCGACGACGCCGCGCTCGCCGCGGCCGGGTACCTGTGCGCGAACGGGCGCGACGTCGCCGACGCCGACGACTGGTGGCGCGGGGTCCTCGCCTACAACGCCTCCCGCGACTACGCCCGCGACGTGTGGGCCGCCGCCGCGGACTACGCGCAGCGCACCACGGTCCCCGCGCCGCCCGCCCCCTGACCCGCCCCGGCCCCCCTGCGCCGCACAGGTTCCGTGCGCGATGCAGAGGCCGGAACCCGTGCGGCGCGACCAGAACCCGTGGGGCGTGGCCGGCGGCAGGGGGTCGCGGGGTCAGGCCAGCAGTGCGCGGCCCCAGTGGTCGTCGCCCTCGGCGAGGCCGGGCGGGACCGCGAAGAGCGCCGAGCCGTTGTGTTCCAGGTACTCGCTGAGCGCGTCGGACCGGGCCAGCCTGCGCTGCATCGGCACGTACTGCGTCAGCGGGTCGCGCACGAACGCCACGAAGAACAGCCCGGCGTCGAGGTGGCCGCGACCGTCGGAGCCGTCGACGAAGTTGTAGCCGCGCCGCAGCATCCGCGCGCCGCCGTTGGCCTCGGCGGAGGCGAGCCGGATGTGGCTGTCGTCCGGGATGACCGGCCCGGACGGACCGGTGGCGGCCAGGTCGGCGAGGTCGAACTCGGCGGTGCCGGTCAGCGGCGCGCCCTCGCCCTTGTCCCGGCCGACGATCTGCTCCTGCTCGTCGAGCCCGGAGCGGTCCCAGGTCTCGATGTGCATCCGGATCCGGCGGGCGACCAGGTAGGACCCGCCGCGCAGCCAGTCCGGGCCCTCGTCGCCGACCCACACGTGCTGGGCGAGCAGGTCGGGCTCCTCGGCCTTGAGGTTGTTCGTGCCGTCCTTGAACCCGAACAGGTTGCGCGGGGTCGCCTGCCCGGTCGAGGTCGACGACGTCCGCCCGAACCCCAGCTGCGACCAGCGCACCTCGGTGACGCCGAAGCCGTCGCGGACCAGGTTGCGGACCGCGTGCACGGCCACCTGCGGGTCGTCGGCGCAGGCCTGGATGCACAGGTCGCCACCGGAGCGGGCCGGGTCGAGCCGGTCGCCCTGGAACCGGGGGAGCGCGGCGAGCCGGGGCGGGCGGCGGTCGGCGATCCCGAGCTTGTCGAAGAACCCCGGGCCGACGCCGAAGGTCAGCGTCAGCGACGCGGCCGGCAGCCCGAGCGCCTCGCCGGTGTCGGCGGGGGCGGCGTAGCGGTTGGCCGGGATCGCGCCGCCCTCGGCGGTCTCCCGGCCGGTCGTCATGCGCTCGGCCGCGGCGGTCCAGCGGCGCAGCAGGTCGGCGACGGCGGCGCGGTCGGTCGAGGTGAGGTCGAGCGCGACGAAGTGCAGCCGGTCCTGGGCCGGGGTGACGATCCCGGCCTGGTGCTCGCCGCGGAAGGCGACGACGCCGTCGGCGGCGGGCGCGCCGGACAGGCCGTAGCCCGCGGCCGCGCCCGCCCCGGCCAGCGCCGCCCCGGCGCCGGCCAGGCCGAACAGCCGTCGCCGGGTCAGGTGCCAGGGGCTCATGCCGTCACGGTGCCCGCGACCTTGCTGACCGGCTCGGACAGTGCGTCGACGGCCGCGGTCATCTTCCGGGTGTCCTCCGGCGTCAGCTGGGTGTAGAGCCGGTAGCCGTCGCCGACCCGGTAGCTCTGCAGGAGCGTCTCGACGGCCTCGAACCGCTGGTCCAGCACCGGGCCGAGGGCGGGGTCGTTGGTGTCGATCGTCGGGCGGAGCGCGGCGATCGCGGCCCGGGCGCCCTCGACGTTCGCGGCGAAGTCCCACAGGTCGGTGTGCGAGTAGCGGTCCTCCTCGCCGGTGATCTTGCCGGTGGCGACCTCGTCGAGGAGCTCCTTCGCGCCGTTCGCGAGCTGGACCGGGGTCAGCTCGACGGTCCGGGTGCGCGCGGCCAGGTCGGTGATGTCGGCGGTGAGCCGGTCGGCGATCGCGGCCGAGTCGGGCTGCAGGCCGGTGACCCACAGGTCCTTCTCCAGCCGGTGGTACCCGGTGAACCCGACGCCCGGGTCACGCTCGTCGTCCTCCCGGCCGTCGATCCTCGGGTCGATGTCGCCGAAGGACTCGGCGACGGGCTCGATGCGCTCCCAGTAGGTGCGCGCGACCGGGAACAGCGCCTTGGCCTTCTCGACCTCGCCGGCCTTGACCGCGTCGGCGAACTCCTGGGTCTTCGGGACGAGCGCGCCGACCTGGGAGTCGACGTAGCGCTTGTAGCCGGCGGTGGCCGCGGCGAGCTGGGCGTTCGCGTCGGTGGCACGCTGCGCCGAGCCGGTCACGGTGAACGGGGCGCGGATGCCGTCGCCGGACATGCCGGGCTTGCAGGCGGTGGTGTAGGTGCCGCCGTCGGGGACCTCGACGATCAGGTCGCGGGACAGCCCCGGGCCGATGTTCTCGACCTCGCCCATGATCCGGTCACCGGTGGCGTAGAGGTAGAACTCGGTGACCTTGCTGCCGGCGTTGGTGATCCGGAAGGTGACGGTGCCGGCCGGGGCCTGCGCGGTCGAGATCTCGCAGGCGGTGTCGGTGGCGTTCACGGTGATCGGGCCGCCGTCGCCCGCTCCCTGCGCCGTGGGGGCGGTCGAGGTGCAGCCGGCCAGCAGCGCGCCGGCCACGGTGATCGACGCCAGGCCTGCGGCCGTACGCGTGACGGGGGACATCGTCGTTCTTCTCCTACGGGTGCGCGACGCGCCGGTGCGCGTCGGGATCGGGTGGGGGGCCGGTCAGGCGTCGGCGATGGCCGGGGCGCGACGGCGGGCCGGGCGCAGGAACAGCGCCAGGACGACCACGACGTAGACCGACCAGACGACCGCCTCGAGCACGGTCGTCCGGGGCGAGAAGTTGAAGATCCCCTTGAGCAGGGTGCCGTACCAGGAGTCGGCGGGGATCACGTCGCTGACGTCGAAGGCCAGGGTGGTCAGGCCCGGCAGGATCGCGGCCTCCTGCAGGTCGTGGACGCCGTAGGCGAGGATCCCGGCGGCGACGAAGATCAGCAGGAAACCGGTGACGGTGAAGAACCGCCCCAGGTTGATCTTCAGTGCCCCCCGGTAGATCGCGTACGCCAGCGCGACGGCGATAGCGATGCCGGTCAGGAACCCGACCAGCGGTCCGGCGGTCTCGCCCGCGGCCTGCGCGGCGGCGAAGAAGAAGACCGCGGTCTCCAGTCCCTCGCGGCCGACGGCGAGCGCCGCCATCACGACGACGGCCCACGGCCCCATCGACACGGCCCGGTCCAGGGCGCCCTCCAGCTCCCGGGACAGGGTCCGGCCGTGCGCGCGCATCCAGAAGATCATCCAGGTCACGAAGCCGACCGCGACGATCGACAGCGAGCCGCCGAGGGCCTCCTGGGCCTCGAACGTCAGGGCCTGCTGGGTCAGCGTCAGCCCGAGCGTGACGCCGATGCTGACGGCGACCGCGAGCGCCACCCCGGCCCACACCCGCGGCAGCTCCGAGCGGCGCCCGGTGCGGACCAGGAAGGCCACCAGGATCGCCACGACCAGCGCGGCCTCGAGTCCCTCGCGCAGCCCGATGAGCGCGTTCCCCAGCATGCGACCTCCCACGGCCCAGTCACCGATGCAGTCACCAGGTGAGGGTGTGCTGCCGGGCGGGAAGGCTAACCTCACCCGATCGGGCGGGGAAGTGTCGCGGGGCATTCGCCCCGGAAGATCCGTTTTCGCAGATCAGGGACGGTCGGGCGCGAGCGCGATGCGAGCCCGCACCTCGCCCAGCGCTTCCTGGTACTCCGGGCGCGGATCCATCGCCGAGGCGATCTTCAGCTGCGTCTCCGCCTCGCCGAGCCTGCCCTGGCGCTGCAGCGTCTTGCCGAGCGCGAAGCGCGCGTAGTGGTCGGCCGGATCCGTCTCGACGACCCGGACGAACGCCGCCTCGGCCTTGCGCAGCTGCGCCGAGTCCAGGTAGGCGCGGCCGGCGAGCAGGTGCACCGAGGCGTCGCCGGGCTCGTCCGGACCGTGTGCCTCGAGGACCGGACGGAGCGCGTCGAGCGCCTCGAGCGGGCGGTGCCGGGAGAGCAGCCGGTCGGCACGGCGGAACGCCGCGACCGGGTCCTGGTGGTTCGCACGGGGACTGCTCATGGTCACCCCACGTTAGGTGCGATCCGGGCGGGATGCGAGGTCTTGACAGACCGCCGGTGCGGGGCAGGGTGACGCAAGCGTCCCCCGCGCGGGGGCGACCGGTGACTACGCTGACGCACCGGACGACACCCGCGATCAGAACAGGAGTCACGGTGGCGGTCATCGAGCAGGTCGGGGCACGCGAGATCCTCGATTCCCGGGGCAACCCCACGGTGGAGGTCGAGGTCGCGCTGGACGACGGCACGCTGGCGCGTGCCGCGGTCCCGTCGGGCGCCTCGACCGGCGAGCACGAGGCCGTCGAGCTGCGGGACGGCGACAAGAACCGCTACGGCGGCAAGGGCGTCGAGAAGGCCGTCGCGGCCGTCCTCGACGAGATCGGGCCGGAGCTCGTCGGCGTCGAGGCGGTGGACCAGCGGCTGGTCGACCAGCGCCTCGTCGACCTCGACGGCACCCCGGACAAGTCGAAGTTCGGCGCGAACGCCCTGCTGGGCGTGTCGCTGGCCGTCGCGAAGGCCGGGGCGGAGTCCTCGGGCCTGGAGCTGTTCCGCTACGTCGGCGGCTCCAACGCGCACGTCCTGCCGGTCCCGATGATGAACATCCTCAACGGTGGTGCGCACGCCGACACCTCCGTCGACGTGCAGGAGTTCATGGTCGCGCCGATCGGTGCGGAGACCTTCCGCGAGGCGCTGCGCTGGGGCGCGGAGGTCTACCACGCGCTCAAGTCGGAGCTGAGGGACAAGGGCCTGTCCACCGGCCTGGGCGACGAGGGCGGCTTCGCCCCCGACGTGAAGGGCGGCACCCGCGGGGCGCTGGACCTGATCGCCGCGGCCGTGCAGCGCGCCGGGTACACCCTGGGCACCGACGTCGTGCTGGCGCTCGACGTCGCGGCGACCGAGTTCCACGACGACGGCACGTACGCCTTCGAGGGCAAGAAGCTCGCCGCGGACGAGATGGCCGAGGTGTGGAAGGAGCTCGTCGGGGCCTACCCGCTGGTGTCCATCGAGGACCCGCTGGACGAGAACGACTGGGACGGCTGGGTCGGGCTCACCGAGGCCATCGGCGACAAGGTCCAGCTCGTCGGCGACGACCTGTTCGTCACCAACCCGGAGCGACTCGAGGACGGCATCGCCCGCGGCGCCGCGAACGCGCTGCTGGTGAAGGTGAACCAGATCGGCACCCTGTCCGAGACCCTCGATGCGGTGACGATGGCGCACAACGCGGGGTACCGCTGCATGATGAGCCACCGTTCCGGGGAGACCGAGGACGTCACCATCGCGGACCTCGCCGTCGCGACCGGCTGCGGCCAGATCAAGACCGGCGCCCCGGCGCGGTCCGAGCGGGTGGCGAAGTACAACCAGCTGCTGCGCATCGAGGAGCTGCTCGGCGACGCCGCCCGCTACAACGGCGAGCTGGCGTTCCCGCGCTACCAGGTGCCCGGCCAGAGCTGACGCTCCGGTCGTTCCCCCGTTGGTGACACGGATGTCGCCCGGATCGTCTGCGGACGGTCCGGCGCGGCACCCCCACCGGCGCCCGATCGGGCGGCATGCTGGGTGGGCCGCCACGGAGCGGCACCATCGGTGGAGACCGGGACGGACGGGAGGGCGCATGGCGGACCGTCGGGGACGAGGACGGGACGGCCGTGCGCGCACGCCCGCCACGGGCCGCGGCCGCACCGCGGCCAAGCCCCGGGCGACGCCCGCGCGCTCGGCGCGGGCGCCCGCGTCGACGGGTGGCTCCGGTGCCCGGTCGCGCCCGGCCGGTCCGCAGGCCGCCCGGCCCCGGCTCACCCGGGCCCGGTCCCGCGCCGGCGAGGTCGTCGCCCGCACGACCGGGCTGCTGGGCCTGTCGTCGACCAAGCGGGCCGCGATCCTCGCGATCGTGGTGTGCGCCCTCGCGCTGACCGTGGCCGTGCCGCTGCACAACTTCGTCGCCCAGCGCCAGGAGCTGGCCGACGTCTCGGACCGCCAGCAGGCGCTGGAGGCCGACGTCGCGCGGCTGTCCTCCGACCGCGCCCGGCTCTCGGACCCGGCCGAGGTCCAGACTCAGGCGCGGTCCCGGCTCGGGATGGTCCAGCCGGGGGAGACCCCCTACGTCGTGCAGTTCCCGGCCCCGCCGGCGCCGGTCGTCGAGGACGGCCAGGCCGAGCCCGGCGTGCCCTGGTTCCACACCCTGTGGAACGACGTCACGGGCGACCCGCGACGATGAGGGCGTGAGCAGCACTCGTTCCCGTCCGCCCGGTCTGGAGCCGGGCCCGGTCGCCCGGGCCGACCTCGACGCCGTCGCCGACCAGCTCGGTCGCGCCCCGCGCGGGGTCCTCGCGGTCGCCTACCGCTGCCCGTCCGGGCACCCGGCGGTGGTGCAGACCGCGCCGCGGCTGCCCGACGGCACCCCGTTCCCGACGTTGTACTACCTGACCTGCGCGCGCCTGGCGTCGCGGATCGGGACCCTCGAGGCGCAGGGCCGGATGAAGGAGATGGAGGACCGGCTCGCCGTCGACGACGAGCTGGCCGCCGCCTACCGCCGTGCCCACGGGACCTACCTCGCCGAGCGGGACGCGATCGAGCCGCTGTCCACGCACCCGGACGTCACCGCCGGGGGCATGCCGGACCGGGTGAAGTGCCTGCACGTGCACGTCGCGCACGCTCTCGCCGCCGGGTCCGGGGTGAACCCGTTCGGCGACGAGGCGCTGGCCGAGATCGGTGAGTGGTGGCGGTCCGGCCCGCCCTGCCTCTAGACCCGCCCCCCGCTGCGGTCACCGGAGCCGATGACGGCCCGGACGGCCGGCTACGGGGCGAGGGCCCGTACCGGGTAGTCCGGGAGCGCGACGTGCCGCACGGGCAGGGTGTCGTCGACGAGCCCCGTCCGCCGCAGCGTCCCCCCGAGCGGCCCGGCGAGGACCCGCATCCCGGTCTGCAGCAGCGAGCGCTGCCAGGTCGTCCGCGGGTGGTACATGACGAACTTCTGGGCGTGGTCGGTCATCGGGCGCAGGACCCGCTCGTAGCGGGCGAAGGCGCCGGCGACGTCGTCCGGGGTCGCGGCCAGCTCACCGGCGAGGACGTAGGCACCGCTCAGGGCGCTGGTGGTCCCGGTCCCGAACGGGCCCGCGCACCAGGCGGCATCACCGAGCAGGGCGACCCGGCCCCGGTGGAAGGACGGGGTGCGGATCTGCGCCACCTGGTCGACGTAGGGCGTCGTGTCCCCGAGGGCGTCGAGGATGCGGGGGGTCTCCCAGCCGAGGTCGGCGAACGACGCCCGCAGCATCGCGGTCGCCCCGGCGCGGTCGAGCCGGTCGAAGCCCAGGGTGTCGGTGGACATGCTGAGCATGGCCCGGGTCGTGCCCACGTCGTCCGGGCGCAGGTGGACCACCCGTCCCCGGGCGCCCAGGTGCATCCGCCACCGGCGGTCGTCGTCGGCGGTGCGGGGGATCGTGAAGTACGCCCAGACCAGCCGGAGCTCGTGCGTGGAGGCCTCGGGGAGCACGAGGCCGCGGGTGCGGGAGCGTGCGCCCTCGGCGATCACGACGGCGTCGAACCGCCGGCCCGGACCGTGGGCGAACCGGACGTCGACGCCGTGCCCGTCGTCGTGCAGCTCGGTGATCCGGTCGCCGAACAGGTACTCGGCGGAGGCCGCGGAGTGCTCGTGGAGGATGCGCGCGAGACGGCCGCGCAGGATCTCCAGGTCGGCGGTGGGGGCCAGGTCGTCCCGGGAGTCGGCCGGGAACTCGGCGATCGTGCGACCGCGGGCGTCGACGAAGGCCATGCCGGTCTCGCTGGTGTGGTGGGCGCGGACGGCGGGCTCGAGGCCCATCCGGCGCAGGACCTCGCGCCCGGCGCCGCGGACGTCGACGTTCTGGCCGTCCTCGCGGAGCCGGGGGGGCGCGTTCCACGACGGTCACGTCCCAGCCGTTCGCGGCCAGCCACGAGGCGGCGGCGGGGCCGGCGACGCTCGCGCCCGAGATCAGGACGGTGGGGTGGCTCATGGCGCAGTCCTCTCGACGATGGTGCGGTCATCGGGGAGTGCCCGCTGCTTAGACGGTCTAAGCTTAGTTTCTCTAAGAGAATGTGCTGTGCTTGGATGCGGCGTGGCGCGGAACGAGCGGGAGCGGAACGAGACGATCCGTGCGCTGCCCGGGCTGGCGGACCTGGACGACGTGTCGCTCGCGGTCGGGACCCTGGTCGCCGCCGCCCAGGACCTGGTGGTGCGCACGGCCCGGGTCATGGGCACCAACGTGACCGACATGACGGCGATCACGCTGCTCGCCGAGCACGGACCCCTGGGGGCCACGGAGCTGGCGCGCCGGCTGGGCATCACCCTCGCCTCGACCAGCGTGCTGGTCGACCGCCTCGAACGGGTCGGGTACGTGGAACGCAGCCGCGACGCCGACGACCGCCGGCGCGTCACGGTGCAGGTGACCGCGGCGGCCCGGTCCGCCGCGGGCACCGCCTGGCTGCCCGCTATCACCGGGATCGACGAGGTCTGCCGGCGCCTGTCGGGGCCGGAGCGCGACCTCGCGCTCGACCTGCTCACCCGGCTCACCGCGGCGATGCGGCGCGGCAACCGGGACTGACCCGCCGCGCCGGCCGGTCAGCCCGTGGGTGTGGCCCGGTCCAGCAGCACCCCGACGCCGTCCTTGCCGGGCCGGGTCCCGGCGGTGCGCAGCGGCCCGTCGGCGTCGAGCCGGGTCGCGACGAAGACGTCCGCGACGGCCGTCGGGGCGTGGCGGACCAGTAGCGACCCCTGCAGCGCCAGAACGGCCAGCTCCGCGAGGCGGCGGGCCCGGCGTTCCTCCGGCGCGGCCAGCTCGGCGCGCAGCGCGGTGACCGTCGCGTCCAGCCGCGGGTCGACCCCCGCGGCGAGGTCGATCTCGGCGAGCAGTGCGTCGACGGCGTGCGGCTCGCGGGCGATGGCGCGCAGCGCGTCGAGTGCGGTGACGTTGCCCGAGCCCTCCCAGATCGAGTTCAGCGGCGCCTCCCGGTAGAGCCGGGGCAGGTCGGACTCCTCGACGTAGCCGTTGCCGCCCAGGCACTCCAGCGCCTCGGCGACGACGGTCGTGGTCCGCTTGCACACCAGGTACTTCGACACCGGCAGGGCCAGGCGCAGCAGCGCCGTCTCACCCCGGTCGACGGCACCGGCCAGCCGCAGCGCCAGGACGGTCGCGGCCTCGGTCTCGGCGGCGAGCTCGGCGAGGACCTCCCGCATCAGGGGCTGGTCGGCGAGCCGCGCCCCGAACGCGGACCGGTGCGCGACGTGGTGCGCGGCCTCGGTGACCGCGGCCCGCGCGGTCGCCGCGGAGCCGAGCACGCAGTCCAGCCGGGTCATCGACACCATCTCGATGATCGTCCTGACCCCGCGGCCCTCGTCGCCGACCCGCCAGCCGACGGCACCGGCGTACTCGACCTCCGACGACGCGTTGGACCGGTTGCCGAGCTTGTCCTTGAGTCGCTGCAGCCGGATCGCGTTGCGGGTGCCGTCGGGCAGCACCCGGGGCAGGACCAGGCAGGTCAGGCCGCCGGGGGCCTGGGCGAGGGTGAGGAACAGGTCGTTCATCGGGGCGCTGGTGAACCACTTGTGCCCGGTGAGGCGGTAGCTGCCGTCGGACTGCGGGGTGGCGACGGTGGTGCCGGCGCGGACGTCGGAGCCGCCCTGCTTCTCGGTCATCGACATGCCGGCGAGCAGCCCGTCCTTGCCGGCCGGGACGGCGAGGCCGGGCACGTAGCGGCGGGCGGTCAGGCCGGGCTCGTAGGCTTCGGCCAGCTCGGGCGCGTGCCGCAGCGCGGGCACCGACGCGTAGGTCATCGAGATCGGGCACAGGTGGCCCTGCTCCACCTGCGAGGTCAGGTAGAAGCCCGCGGCCCGGGTGACGTGCGCACCGGCGCCGGGCGCCGCGGCCCACGGGGCGGCGGCCAGGCCGTGCTCGACGCTCGCGCGCATCAGCGCGTGCCACGACGGGTGGAAGGTCACCTCGTCGACGCGGTGCCCGGTGCGGTCGTGGGTGCGCAGCTCGGGCTCGTGGACGTTGGCGGCGCGGGCGTGCTCGCGGTGCTCCGCCGTCCCGATCTCCCCGGCGAGCGCCCGCAGTGCCGCCGGGTCGCCCCCCTCGCGCCCGATCGCCTCGACGACGGCCGGGTCCGCGGAGAGGAGGTCGCCGTCGGTCCGGGACGGGACCTGGTTCACGACCTGGTGCGTGCCGAGGTCCGACACCGGGGCGGGGGTGTGCGTCGTCGCCATTACCGGAGGGTAACCCCGGCGTGCGACCGATCCCAGGCGTTCCGACTACGGTTCGGACCGACCGTCGTCGTACCCGAAGGAGTGCCGATGTCGCGGGTTGCCGCCATCGACTGCGGAACGAACTCGATCCGGCTGCTCGTCGCCGATGTCACGGAGGCCTTCGACGGCCAGAAGGAGCTGCGCGACCTGCACCGCGAGATGCGGATCGTGCGGCTCGGCAAGGGCGTCGACGCGACCGGCAGGCTCGACCCGGAGGCACTGCAGCGGACCCGGGTGGCGCTGGTCGACTACGCCGTCGCCGCCCGCCGCAAGGGAGCCGAGCGGATCCGGATGGTCGCGACGTCGGCGACCCGGGACGCGTCGAACCGCGAGGACTTCTTCGCGATGGTCCGCGACACCCTGGGCGTCGAGGCGGAGATCATCTCCGGCGACGAGGAGGCGCGGCTGTCGTTCGTCGGCGCCGTCGGCGACCTCGACCCCGACGACGGCCCGTTCGTGGTGACCGACGTCGGCGGCGGATCGACCGAGGTCGTCGTGGGGGAGCTGCGCGACGGGGCCGCCGTGGTGACCGCGGCGAAGTCGGTCGACATGGGGTCGGTGCGGCTGACCGAGCGCTGCCTGCCCTCGGACCCGCCGTCGGACGCCGAGATCGACTCCGCGCGTGCGGTCGCCGCCGAGGTGCTGGCCGAGGCGTTCGCCTCGGTGCCGGTCGAGACCGCGACGACCTGGGTCGGGGTGGCCGGGACGATCACCTCGCTGTCGGGGATCGCCCAGGAGCTGCCCGCCTACGACCGCGAGCAGGTGCACGGCTCGACGCTGACCCGCGAGGACCTGCACCGGGTCGCGGACCTGCTGATCCGGTCGTCGCGGTCGGAGCGGGAGAAGCACGGTTCGCTGCACCCGGGCCGCGTCGACGTCATCGGTGCCGGGTCGCTGGTCGTGCAGGCACTCGCCGACGAGCTGCACGCGCGCGCCGGGATCGACCGGGTCGTCGTCTCCGAGCACGACATCCTCGACGGGATCGCGCGATCGATCGCATGAGTCTGGAGGTCCTGGACCAGCGGATCTCCGAGTGCCGGGCCTGTCCGCGGCTGGTCGGGTGGCGCGAGCAGGTGGCCCGGGAGAAGCGGGCCGCGTTCCGCGACGAGACCTACTGGGGGCGCCCGGTGCCCGGCTTCGGCCCTCCCGACGCGCGGATGCTGATCGTCGGGCTGGCTCCCGCCGCGCACGGCGCCAACCGGACCGGGCGCATGTTCACCGGCGACCGCAGTGGCGACGTGCTCTACGCCGCGCTGCACGCCGTCGGACTGGCGTCGCAGCCGACCGCCTCCCACATCGGCGACGGCCTTAAGCTCCACGGGGTCCGGATCACCGCGCCCGTGCACTGCGCGCCGCCGGCGAACAAGCCGACCCCGGCCGAGCGCGACGCCTGCCGGAGCTGGCTGGAGCAGGAGCTCGGCCTGCTCGCGCCGACGGTCCGCGGGGTCGTGGTGCTCGGCGGCTTCGGGTGGCAGGCGCTGCTGCCGGTGCTCGCAGGGGCGGGGTGGACGGTCCCGCGGCCGGCACCGAAGTTCGGGCACGGGGCATCGGTGACGCTGGACCCCGCCCGGCCCGACCGGGAGCCGCTGGAGCTGTTCGGCTGCTACCACGTGAGCCAGCAGAACACCTTCACCGGACGGCTGACCCCGGCCATGGTCGAGCAGGTCCTGGCGGACACCGCGCGGGCCGCGGGATTGTCGCCGACCCGACGATGAACACCGCAGCCGCTGGTCGGGGGCCTCTTCCGGCGTGGCTTTGCTCTGCTCACCTCTACGCAACACCCTCCGCCGCGCCGCCCCGGCCCCTCGCCGCCGTCGCCGAGATGCAGCTCAGCGGGGTTCCGGTGCGGGTCGGCGACCGCTGAGCTGCATCTCGGCGGGTGTACCGGTCCCGGTGCTCAGCCGGTGGTGAAGCGGTGCAGGCGCATCGCGTCCTGCATGGCGGGAACGTGCCCGGCCGCCGACAACAGCGGGCGCAGCCACACCCGCGGCTCGCGCAGGGACACCTCGTCGTAGATCGAGATGTCGTCGCGCTCGGTCAGCGACGGGTGCCGGTGCGCGAACTCCGCGGGGTTCCACGACCACCGGAACTCGGTACCGACGGCGCGGAACGTCGGCGTCCAGCGCGAGGCGCGCACCGTCCACGGGGCGACGGCGTCGAACGCCAGCGTCGCCGCGGGGGTGCCGGACACGACCCGGTCGACGGTGGCGTGCACGGCCTCGGCCGGGACGTACATGAACAGGCCCTCGGCGACGACGAGCGTCGGCAGCGTCGGGTCGACGGCGGACCACCAGCCGTCGTCGGTGACGGAGCCGGCGACCTGCTCGATGCTGTCGGGGAGGTCGTAGAGCCGCCGGCGGACCTCCATCACCTCGGGCTGGTCGACGTCGACCCAGCGGCACGTCGACGGCACCCCGACCCGCAACGGCCTGCTGTCCAGTCCACAGCCCAGATGCAGGACCTGCCCGGCGGGCTCGGCGGAGAGGAACTCCCGCGTCCAGCCGTCGAGGATCGCGGCGCGGCACACGATGGTCGAGACGTCGCCGGTGAACTGCCAGAGGCCGTGGACGTCGTGCTCGATGCGGTCCCAGACGGGCTCCGCCCACGGGTCGCCCAGGATCGGTCGGCGCGACCGGGCGTCCAGGCGTCGCATGTAGAGGGTCATCAGCAGGGTCGCCGCGGCGCCCCGGAGGTCGACCTTCTCGGTGCTCGGCATGAGTCCTTCCCGCCATGGCTACGCTGTCGCGGCGCCCCCGTAGCCCAACGGCAGAGGCAGACCCCTTAAAAGGGTCCCAGTGTCGGTTCGAGTCCGACCGGGGGCACCCCCCTTCCACGTCGAGAATACCCCTCTGACCAGCGATTACACCCGACGAAGCCGAGATGATGTTGTCCGGTCGTACCCGGCCCTGACCGGTGCTCGGCGGGTGGCTGTACCGAATACGTACCGAAGTTCCGTCGCTCACGGGGTAGCCCCAAGGGCGTCGGCGATCCGCTGCCGGGCGGCGTCCTCCTGGCCGACGATGCACTTCGCGTAGATCTGGTGCAGGACGGCGACGCTGTGCCCGGCCCACTCGGCGACCTGGGTCGAGGGCACGCCCGCGTTGAGCCATGTCGACACCGCGGCGTGGCGGAGGTCGTAGGGGCGTCGGGCGAGCGGCGAAGCGGCCTCCGACTCGGTGAGAGCGCTCGCGCGAGCTTTCCGCCATACCCGGCAGTAGGTGCCCTCCGGGAGATCACCACCGCGGACACCGCGGAACAGCCGGCCATCCGGCGTCGTGCCGTGCTCGGCGAGATGCGCCCGCAGTAGAGCGGTGAGCGGAGGGGGAGACGGGACCGAGCGGGTCTCACCGCGGGCCCGGTGCTTCAACTCCCGCTCCTCGCGGCGCCGGCCGTTGTCGGTCCAGGAAGCGCCGGCCTCCGGGGTAGAGCCGGTCAGCAGCAGCTCGCCCCAGCCTTCAGCTGGAAGTTGGAGGTCAGCGGCGCGGAGTGTCACAGCCTCGCCCGGCCTGAGGGCGGCGTAGTAGAGCAGGCCGAAGAAGGCGACCAGGCCCGGGCCGCTCGGCTTCTGACTGCCCACGGCGGACAGCAGGGCGCGGGCCTGAACGGTGTTGACGACGGCTCGCTTGTCCACCGTCTTCACCGTGCGCGGGATCTTCCACGCAATCGCGGTCACCGGGTTGCGGGTCAGGAGCCGACGCTCCACCGCGTACTCGCCGAGGTTGACCACGACGCCACGTTGCCGAGCGATCGAGGCCGGGGCTGCACGGCCGCCGTCGCCACGCACCGTCAATGCGTCCAGGACAGCGCGTACGACGGCCGGTTCGGCCAGGTCACCCACCTCACGGGTGTTCCGTTCCAGCCATGCCAACGCACGCGCAATCGGCTCTGGCGGCGCGGCATTCGTGCTGGCCCGGACGTTGAACGCCCACGCGGTCAAAGCCTTGCGCAACGTGGCGTCGTCCGGCCGGCCTCGCTCACTCGTGATCAGCGCGAAAGTGGCGTTGGTGAGCGCCCGCGCCGTGTTGCGCCGCGAGTTCGGAGCCAGGTGCGGCCACTTCATCGCTGCGTAGTCCCGGGCGAACGCGAGCCACCCGACGCGCCGTTCGGAGCGATCCATCGACATCGGACGGCCGGTGTCCAGTGAGAACGCCTCGCCACGCCGCGCAGCAACCAGCAGCTCGGACCGGAAAGCATCAGCCAGAGCCGCGGTCTTGTACGGGACTCGCCAGCGTCGCCCAGCAACCGACCACTTCACTGTGTGCGTCGTGGTCCGTGCGCCCGAGTACACCTCGACCTTCCAGATCCGCACGTCGTAGGAGGTCTCCATCAGGCTGCCTCCTCGTGCGCATCGAGCCAGCGCTCCAACTCCGCACGACGGACCCGCAGGTCACCGTTGGTTACGTCCGCGGAGGTGGTGTACGGGTTCGTCGCTGGTGAGCGGCGTGGCGTCGTGACGTGAGACGGCCACCGCGTGATCTTTCTCGAGTACCGACCAAGGAACTCCAGGAAGGACCACCACGAT